>NZ_JBFABB010000235.1:0-4908 GCF_040640035.1 Micromonospora sp. NPDC023633
GGCGGCCAGGTGCCGGGCCGCGCCGACCACCAGCCGGGCCCCGGCGAGCACGGGCGCGGCGGCGGGGTGCGCCGGTCCGCCCGCCGCGTCGATCCCCACCACGGTCACCGCCGGCCCGGCGCCCGCGGCCGGCTGGCCGCCGGTCACGCCGCCCACCGGCCCGAGGAGGCGACCACCCGGTCCCCGGCGAAGTCGACCATGGCGACGTCGACGGTGACGGCGGTGCCGGCGAACCGGAGCAGCACCTGCCGCACCCGCTGGCAGAGCAGGTCGCCGGCGGGGCCGAGCAGCCCGGCGGCCTCCCACAGCTCGTACGCGTGCCGCCCGGTGTTCGCCGCGGTGACCGCCGCCACCAGCTCGGCGTCGCCGCCCGCCTCGGCGGTGACCGCCCCGAGCAGCGACAGGTCCACCTTGGACCGGGTGTAGTGGGTCATCAGGATGCCGGCCGCGAGCTTGGCGAGCTTGCCGGCCATCCCGACGAAGACAACGCCGGTCATCCCGTCGCCCACGGCGGCGGTGACGGCCGCGCCGGTGAAGTCGCCGACCTCCACGAAGCACACCTCGGGCAGCTCCGGCAGCAGCGCGCGGGCGGCCCGCTCGGTACGCCCGCCGGTGCAGAGCACCACGGTCCGCTCCCCCTGGGCGGCCATCACGTGCACCGCCTGCACCACGCTGGCCCGCCAGGAGGCGGTGGAGAACGGGCGGACGACGCCGGTGGTGCCGAGGATGGAGATGCCGCCGAGGATGCCGAGCCGACGGTTGGTGGTCTTGCGGGCCATGATCTCGCCGCGCGGCACGCTGACCACCACCCGGACGCCCACCTCGCTCAGGTCGACGACCTCGGCGACGGCCTGGCCGATCATGCGGCGCGGGGTCTCGTTGATGGCCGGACCGCCGACGGGCAGGCCGAGGCCGGGCCGGGTGACCGTGCCGACGCCCAGCCCGCCGTCGAGGCGCAGCCCGGGCGCGTCCCGCCAGCTGACGGTGGCGGTCAGCTCGGCGCCGTGCGTGACGTCCGGGTCGTCGCCGGCGTCCTTGACCACCACCGCCTCCGCCCACGAGCGGCCGTCGACCTCGCAGCGGGCCACCGGGAAGCTGACCCGCCGTCCGGCGGGCAGCCCGATCTCCACCTCCCGCTGCGGCACGCCGGTGACCAGGGCGGTCAGTGCCGCCTTGGTCGCCGCCGTCGCGCAGGCGCCGGTGGTCCACCCGGTGCGCAGCGCGGTGGGCCGGACCTTCGCCGTACGCGGCAGGTCCGGCTCGCGCAGCGGCGGCTCGGCGTACGTCATCAGGCGCGCCCGTCCCCCGGTGTCCCGCCGCCCGCGCGGGCGCGGCGCAGGTCGGCGCGGGCGGCCGGCTCGGCCCGCCGGAAGGTGTGGAAGTGCCCGGGGTGGTAGAGGTGCGAGCGGGTGCCGGCGGCGGCGAGCGCCGGGCCGACCAGGAAGAGGGTGTGCTTCCAGAGCTTGTGCTCCTTGACGGTGGCCTCCAGGTCGCCGAGCGCGCACCGCACCACCAGCTCGTCGGGCCAGGTCGCCTGGTACGCCACCACGACCGGGGTGTCGGCCGGGTACCCGCCGGCCAGCAGCTCGGCCTGCGCCTGGCCGGAACGGGCGGCGGAGAGGAACAGCGCCATGGTGGTGCCGTGCCGGGCGAACTCGCGGACCCGCTCCCCCGGCGGCATCGGGGTCTTCCCGCCCTCCAGCCGGGTGAGGATCACCGACTGGGCGACCTCGGGGATGGTGAGTTCCCGGCCGACGATCGCCGCGACGGCGGTGAACGACGAGACGCCGGGGACGATCTCCACGGCCAGGCCGAGCGCCCGGCACAGGTCGAGCTGCTCCTGCACCGCGCCCCACAGCGCCGGGTCGCCGGAGTGGATCCGCGCCACGGTCAGCCCGTCGGCGGCGGCCCGCTGGTAGAGCGGCAGCACGCCCTCGATCGGCAGCCGCGACGAGTCGACGATCTCCGCGTCACCGCGGGCGTGGGCGAGCACGTCGGCGTGCACCAGGCTGGCGGCCCAGACCACCACGTCGGCCGCGCCGATCACCCGGGCGGCGCGCAGGGTCAGCAGGTCCGCCGCGCCGGGGCCGGCCCCGACGAACCACACCTTGCCCGTGCTGGTCGGCCCGCCGTCTCCAGCGCGGTCCGCGATCGGTGCGGTGGTCACCGGATCACCGCCAGGATGCCCCGTCCTTCAGAGCGGGGAGGAATGGCGGACGCGTCGTCAACCATGACTGTCCTTTCTGGTAAGACTGGTCCTGTGCGGACGGCGTACAGGTGTCGGGCGTACCCGACCCCGAAGCAGGCGGCGGTGCTTAACCGCACATTCGGCTACATCCGGGTGGTGTGGAACCGCACTCTCGCCGCCCGTCACGCCCGCTGGCACACCGAACGGAGATCCACTTCCTACGCGGAGACGGATCGAGCGTTGACGGAGATGAAGAAGCAGCCCGACCTGGCGTTTCTGGGTGAGGTGTCGTCGGTACCGCTGCAGCAGACCCTGCGGCACCAGCACACCGCCATGACCGCGTTCTTCGCCAAGCGGGCCCGGTACCCGCGCTACAAGTCGCGGCACGGCCGCCAGTCCGCCAGTTTCACCAGGTCGGCGTTCCGGCTGCGCGGCGGGAACCTGTCGCTGGGGAAGATTCCGGGTGTGCTGCGGTTCGTGTGGTCCTGGCCGGACATCGACCCGGCGGGGCTGGACCCGACGATGGTGACGGTGTCGCGTGACCCAGACGGCCGCTGGTTCCTGACCTTCGCCGTCGACATCGCGACACCCGCCGCACCCGAACCGGCGGGTGGGGTGGTGGGTGTGGACCTCGGTCTGAGTGACTTCGCGGTGTTGTCCACCGGCGAGCGCATCCCCCACCCCAGGCACATGGAACGGCGCGAACGCCGACTCAAGCGGTATCAGCGGATGATGGCCCGCCGGCAGAAGGGCTCCGCTAACCGCGCCAAAGCCAAACGGAAGGTCGCGCGGGCGCACTCGCGGGTTCGCGACGCCCGCCGGGACTTCCTCCACCAGCAGTCCACCGCCCTGGTCCGCCGGTTCGCCGCCATCGCCGTGGAGGACCTGACGGTGGCGAACATGGTCCGCAACCGGTCCCTGTCCAAGGCGATCTGTCGTACCGGCTGGGCCGAGTTCCGTACCCTGCTCGCCTACAAGGCGCACCGCGACGGCCGCACCCTCACCGTCGTGGACCGCTGGTACCCGTCGTCGAAAACCTGCTCGGAGTGCGGGCACCTGCTCGCCACGCTTTCCCTCGGCACACGACATTGGGTGTGTCCGGGTTGCGGCACCCGGCATGACCGGGACGTCAACGCCGCCAAGAACATCGCCGTCGCGGCCGGGCTGGTCGAGACGCAAAACGCCTGCGGAGCGGACGTCAGACACGAAGGACCCCCTTCCGTGCGGTCTGCGATGAACCAGGAACCCCAACCCGCGAGGGTGGGAATCCCCGGCCTTTAGGCGGGGGGATGTCAAAGTTTTCCTCCCCTACGGTCCCGGCGGGCCGGGACGAGCAGCGTCGACAGGTACGGCAGGTCGTCGGCCGCGTCGGCGACCGGGCCGATCCGCTCGCCGGGCAGCCCGAGGCCCCGGCCCAACACGGCGTCGCCGAGGCGGCCCTGGCGGCGCAGCTCGGCGACCAGTTCGGCGTGCCGCCGCCAGCCCTTGTAGGCCACGACGGTGCCCGGGCCGGCGAGCGCGTCGGCGAAGAGGGCCAGCCCGGCGGTGGCCGGCAGCAGGGTGAGCGGCTCCCGGCCCTCGCAGAGCGGCACGCCGCTGCGCGCCGCGAGGTCCTGCATGGCGGTGATCCCGGGGACCGTGCGCACCTCGACCGCCGGGCGCAGGGCGCGGACGCCCTGCGCCAGGTAGCCGAAGGTGGAGTAGACGTTCGGGTCGCCGATGGTGGCGAAGACGACCGCGCGGGCGCCCCCGTCGACCGCGTCGACCACCGCCCGCGCGGCGTCGTCCCAGGCGCGTTCCCGGCGGGCGGTCACCCCGCCCCGGTCGTCGAGGGCGAACGGCAGCCGGCGCAGCCGGTCCGGCGCGACGTGCGCGCAGACGGTGGTCTCGGCCCGGCCCGGGGGCGCGGCGCCGTCCGCGGCGAGCCGGTCCAGCACGGGTA
Organism: Micromonospora sp. NPDC023633; assembly: GCF_040640035.1. Classification (NCBI taxonomy): domain Bacteria; kingdom Bacillati; phylum Actinomycetota; class Actinomycetes; order Micromonosporales; family Micromonosporaceae; genus Micromonospora; species Micromonospora sp. NPDC023633. The sequence goes on from NZ_JBFABB010000235.1 coordinate 4,131, forward strand.
CGAACACCACGTCGGCCTCGGCCAGCAACCGGGCCGCCCGCAGGGTGAGCAGCTCGGGGTCGCCGGGACCGACGCCGATCCCGGTCAGCGTCGCGGCACCGTCGCCGGCCCCCGGCACGCCGTCGTCCGGCCCGCCCGGCGCGTCGTGGCCCTCGTGCGCGGTCACCGGCTCGCCGCCTCGACCAGGCGGCGGGCGGCCTGCGGGTGACCGGCCCAGTGCGTGTGCAGGTAGGAGGCGTGCACGCGGCCGGCGACGAAGCCGTGCTCGGCACCGTCCCAGCGCCACGCCGGCCGCTCGCCGTGCCCGGGGTCGGTGACGGTGCGGTGGAACTCGTGGCCGCGTACCGGGTCGCCGGGGCGGTGCAGCGGGGAGCCGGTGACGGCGACGGCGTCGCGGTAGCCGAGGGTCAGCCGGTCGGACATCCGGGCGGTGAGGTCGAGCCGGCCGCACATGGGCACCCCGTCGAGGTGCCGACCGAGGTAGAGCAGGCCGGCGCACTCGGCGACGACCGGGCCGTCGAAGTCGGCCAGCTCGGCGCGGAGCGTGGCGTTCCCGGCGAGCTGCGGCGCGTACGCCTCGGGGAAGCCGCCGCCGACGACCACCGCGCGGGTGCCGGCGGGCAGGGCGGGGTCGTGCAGCGGGTCGAAGGGGGCCACCGTGGCGCCGGCCGCGGCGAGCAGTTCGGCGGTCTCGGCGTAGGAGAAGGTGAAGGCCGGCCCGCCCGCGACCGCGACCACGGGGCGCTCGGCGCCGGCGGGTCCGCCGACGGCGGCGTCC
>NZ_JBFABB010000236.1:0-4855 GCF_040640035.1 Micromonospora sp. NPDC023633
CATCGCCGTTCGCGAGCAACAGCTCCCACAGCGCCTCGGGCGAATCCACCCCGCCGGGCAACCGGCACGCCATCGACACGATCGCGATCGGGTCGTCCAGGGCCACCGTGGCCGGCCGCGATGCGGTGCCGTCGTCGCGGCCGTCGAGGAAGCCCGCCAGCGCCCGTGGCGTCGGGTAGTCGAAGACCGCTGACACCGGGACCTTGCGGCCCGTCTCGGCGGCCAGCCGGTCACGCACCTCCAGCGCGGTCAGCGACGTGACGCCCCAGTCCCGGAACGGCCGGTCGGGGTCGGCCGAGCCCTCCCCGCCCAGCACGTCGGCCACCGTCCGGGTCACCAGGTCGACCAGGTCGCCGGAGGCCGGCGCCGGTGGCGGCGTTGCGGCGCGCTCGGCCGGGGGCGGCCACTGCGCGAAGACGGCGTCCCAGTCCACCGGCACACCCCGCAGGTGCAGGGTGGCCAGCGCGCGGAGCACCTGGTCGGGTGCCGTGCGGCGCAGCCCGGCCACCACGACGGCGTCCGCGTCCTCCGCGTCGATCGTTTCCTGCACCCCGTAGGTGAGGACCGGGTGCGGGCTGATCTCCACGAAGATGTCGTAGCCGTCGGCGACCAGACCGCGGGTGGCCCGGGCGAACTGCACGGTGTTGCGCAGGTTGCGGAACCAGTAGGCGGCGTCCAGCGCCGGCGGTTCGCCTGGCGTCGTCGTCGACCGCATCGGGACCGTGCCCAGCCGCGGCGACACCGTGGCCAGCCCGGTCATCAGCTCCTCGTGCAGGTCGTCGATGTGCGGCGAGTGCGCGGCCAGGTCGACCGGGATCAGCTTCGCCGCGACGCCCTCGGCGACCAGCTCGGCCGTGAGCTCGTGCAGGCTGTCCCGCTCCCCGGAGAGCACCACCGACCGGGCGCCGTTGACCGCCGCCAGCGAGACGCGTCCCTCGTACCGCGTGATCCTGTCGGTCAGCGCCCCGGGCGGCAGCGGGACCGCCGCCATGGCGCCGCGGCCGGCCAGCCGGGCCTGTGCCCGGCTCCACAGGGCGACGGTGCGCGCGCCGTCCTCCAGCGACAGCCGGCCGGCGACGCAGGCCGCGGCGATCTCGCCGTTGCTGTGCCCGATGACCGCGTCCGGCTCGACGCCGTAGTGCCGCAGCAGGTCGGCGAGGGCGATCATCACGGCGAACAACGCCGGCTGCACGACGTCGTCACGGCTCAGCCAGGAGTCGTCACCGCGCAGCGTCGCGAGCAGATCCCAGTCCGTGTACGGCCGCAGCGCCACCGCGCAGCGATCCATGGCCGCGGCGAACTCCGGCGAGCGGTCGATCAGGTCGAGGGCCATGCCGGCCCACTGCGACCCCTGACCCGGGAAGACGTAGACGACCTTCGGGTCGGTCGTGGCGGTCCCGGCGGCCGGTGCGAGCTCCCGGGCCCACCGGTGGAGGTTGTCGGCGCTGGTCATACGCTCGAATCACCAGGTGACCGGCAGGCCCCAGGGGCCGCGGACCAGCATCGTGGTGCGCCACTGCACGTCCTCGGCCGGCACGGCCAGGGCGAGGTTGGGGAACCGGGTGATCAGGGCGGAGATCCCGATCTGCAGCTCCATCCGGCCGAGCTGGGCGCCCAGGCAGTGGTGCGCGCCGTGCCCGAAGGCGAGGTGCGGGGGCCGTTCGACGAACTCGATCTTCTCCGGGTTCTCGAAGACGGTCACATCCCGGTTGCCCGAGGCCATCGACGGCAGGACGGCCTCGCCGGCCCGCACGAGCTGGCCGCCGAGTTCCACGTCCTCGGTGGCGACGCGGGCCATGAACGCGTTCGGGTTGAGCGGGGTGATCCGCAGCAGTTCCTCGACGGCCTCCGGCAGCAGGTCGGGCTGGTCCCGTAGCGTGGTGTAGGTGCCGGTGGTGAGCAGCAGGTAGACGAAGTTGCTGAGGAAGTTGGCGGTGGTCTCGTGCCCGGCGATCAGCACGTCGACGCCGAGCCCGATGATCTCGTCCTCGGTGAGGCCGCCGTCCTCGCTCATGCCGGCCACCAGAACGCCGAGCAGGTCGTCGGCCGGCTCAGCGCGCCGCTGGTCGACCAGTTCGCCGAGGAACGCGCGCAGGTCGAGCTGCGCCTTGACGATCTGCTGCGGGTCGATGCCGACGTCGGGCGAGTTGACCAGGATGGTGTCCGCGTACCCGCGGAATCGTTCTTGCTGATCGAAGGGCACACCGAGCAGGTCGCAGATGACCCGCATGGACACCGGCAGGGAGAAGCCGTGCACCAGTTCCGCGGGCGGGCCGGCCTTCTCCAGTGCGTCGAGGTGCTCGGCGACGACGCTCTCGACGGCGCCGCGCAGCGCCTCCACCCGCCGGGCCGTGAAGGCCCGGCCGACCGCCCGGCGCAACCGGGTGTGGTCGGGCGCGTCGGTGGTGAAGATGCTGTCGGGGCGCTGCACGAACGGCAACACCCGGGGCTCGTCGTCGCCGACCGCCTGGGCGCGGCTGAACCTGCGGTCACCCAGCACGACCTTGACATCCTCATACCGGACGGCGAGCCAGGCGGGCTGGCCGTAGGTCATCTTGACCCGCTGCAGGCCGGGCCTCTCCCGCAGCTCGGCGTAGCGCGGGTCCAGGTCGAGCGCGACCGGCACGTTGAAGGGGTAGGCAACGGGTTCGTTCTCGGTGCTGGTCATCGCGACTGTGCTCCTTCGCCGCACGCGGTATGGCGTGTGCTGGTCGTCGTGGTGTGCGGTTGTTCAGCCGACCTCGGTCACGGCGGGGCGGTGCCGGGCGGACCGGAGGACGCGCCAGACCATGTCCGGTGCAACCATCCGCTGAGGAGGGTCGAGCAGGTTCGCCACGCGCAGCAGCGCCCGCCCAACTGCCGGGTCGCGGCCGACGGCGGCGCCGACCGCGTTCAGGTAGAAGCCGGTCAGCCGACCGGCCAGGGTGCGACTCTTCGCCGGGTCGGTGAATCGTTCGTCGCCGCTGGTCGCCATCGACCATGGGACGGTGAGGATGCGGGCGGTCGCCTTGAAGAAGCGGCGGCCGATGCCCGTCGTGCCCTGCCGCAGGCAGGCCCGGAGGATCAGCGCTTCCTCGCCGGCCACAGTCATGCCCTGGCTGTAGACCGGGTTGAAGCTGCACACCGCGTCTCCCAACACGAGGAAGCCCTCCGGCAGGCGGGTCAGGCGCTCGTACCGCCGCCGGACGCTGGCCGGAAACCGCGCCCGCAGGGCGTCGTCGATCGGCGTCGCGGCCGCGATGACCTCGGCGATCGCGGGGTCGGGCAGGCTGGCGGCGAAGGCCCGGAAGCCCTCCGGATCGAGCGGCGCTGGGTCGTCGGCGAGGCCGGCGAGGGTGACGACCCAGCGGTCGTCCTCCTCCCGGGCCAGGGCGCCGCCGCGGGGGTTTTCCAGGGACATAGTGACCACAGCGCCCTTGCTGCCGGCCAGGTGCCCGGGCTCGCGCCGGAAATGCTGGGTGGCGTAGGTGATGCCGATCGGCACCCGGTTCTCGACGGGGGCGTCGTAGCCGAGGTCGGTCAGCCAAGTCGGTGCCCGCGAACCGCGGCCGGAGGCGTCCACCACCAGCTCGGCCGACAGATCGACGGGCGCGTTCCCGTCGGCCAGCCGCACCGCGTGGACACCGGTGACCCGGCCGGCATCAGCGCCGGTGGTCAGGCCGGTCACCTCGTGACACGGGAGCAGGGTCACGCCGGGCAGCGCGAGCACCCGCGCCCGGACCTTGCGTTCCAGCAGGAGCCGGCTCATCGAGAGCCCGCTCAGGCCACAGTGGTGACGCACCAGCCGCCGGCCGTCGATCGTCCATCGGATGTCGTTCTGCAGGTCCGCGACGGTGGCGCCGTCGTCGATTAGGTCCTGGCTCAGCCCGGGGAAGAGCTCCTCGAGGATCTCTCGGCCGCGGGCAAGCAGGCCGTGCAGGTGTTTAGCCTGCGGTACGCCGCTCCGGTACCCGTCAACGTCGGCGTGGTCGCGGTCCAGCAGCAGCACCCGGTCGTACTCGTCGCTGAGCACGCGGGCGGCGAGAAGGCCGCCCATGCTGGCACCGATGACGACCGCCGTTCGTGCAGCGCTCACCATTGACGAAGAGACGACTCACAGTGCCCCACCAAGTGTCTTGACATATATCTCCCCCGCTCCACGAGCCGCCGTACCGTACATATGCTCCCTGGTGAACGACTGGAAGCCATCGATTCGGTTCATGCCGAATACAGATCATCCGCTTCACGACCGCAGGAACCTGAAGCCCTTGACGCGATCAGTTGCATCGATGATCAGCGCGGCGGGGTGGGGCTCGGTCTCGCGCGTCGGCCCCGGGCAAGGCATGGATCCTGCATCGCCTGCGGATCGTCGTGACCCGCCCGTTCTGCAAGCGACCAGCAGGACTTGCGTTCTACGCCCGACAGCAGCCCTTCCACAAACGGCCCGGCGGTCCGACGGGGCTCCACCCGCACGAACCGGTCAGCGACACGCGTCACCGCCTCATCCAGGATGACCCGCCACCCGGCGGGGTCTACGCTGTGGCACACGGCCACCGCGCGATCTTCGGTTGTCCTCACAAACCATCGACGATCAACGCGGTGGCCGGGGGCTCGACTTCGCAGCCCGAGTCGCCGCCGTACCAGAGGACATCGACCTGCACACGATGGACGACGACGGCGTAGCGACGGTAGTCAACCTGTGCCACTTCGGGTATCACGGTGTCTGGGGACCCAAGATCACCCAGATGGGTGCCCTGTATCGGCCCCACGTGGTTCCCGTGCTAACTTGGCCTTTAACCTGTGCGGCGTGGGCGGGGACCGGTGGAGGTCTTTGGTTTTGCTTTCGCCCGTGGGCTGATGTGCACGTCGTGCCGTT
>NZ_JBFABB010000237.1:0-4763 GCF_040640035.1 Micromonospora sp. NPDC023633
GCGCGGCGGGCGTGGTGACCGGCGGCGGCGCGGTGGGGGCGGGGCCGAGCGAGCCGGACCGGGGCGCGGCGCAGCCGGCGGGCAGGAGTGCGGCGGCGAGTAAGGCGGCGACGGCCGCGTGCCGTCTCATCCCGCACCGTCCGGTGCCGACGGCCGTGGCGCGGCCGGCAGGTCCAGGCGGAAGCGGGTGACCACCCCCGGTTCGCTGTGCACGCCGAGCCGCCCGCCGAGCAGGTGGGCGTTGTCCCGGGCGATGGCCAGGCCCAGCCCGCTGCCCCGACCGGAGCGGGCCGGGTCGACCTTGTGGAAGCGGTCGAACAGGCGCGGCAGGTGCCCGGCCGGGATGCCCGGGCCCTGGTCGGTGACCTCGAAGACGACCAGCGGCCCGTCGCCGGCCACGGTGGCCCGGATCTCGCCGGCGCCGTGCTCGACCGCGTTGGCGATGAGGTTCGCCAGCACCCGCTCCAGCCGGCGCGGATCGGTGCGCAGCGGGACCGCAGCGCCGGCCACCAGCACCCGGTCCGACCAGCCGCGCGCCGCGACGATCGCCCGCAGCAGCGCGACCGGGTCGACGGCGGCGACGGCGAGCCGTTCCCGCCCGGCGTCGAGCCGGGAGATTTCGATCAGGTCCTCGACCAGCCGGCGTAGCCGGACCACGTCGGTGACCAGCAGTTCCGCCGCGCGTCGCGCGTCGGCCGGCAACTGGTCGAGGTGGTCGTGCAGCAGCGACGCCGCGGCCACCAGGGCCGTCACGGGGGTACGCAGCTCGTGCGCCACGTCGGCGGTGAACCGCCGCTCCCGGACCTGGGCGGCCGACAACGCCTCGATCTTCGACTCCAGCGCCTGCGCCATCTCGTTGAACGACGCGGCCCAGACGCTGAACTCGTCGCGTCCCCGCACCGGCAGGCGGGTGTCGAGCAGCCCTTCCGTGAGGGCGCGTGCGGCCCGGCTGGCCCGGCCGACCGGCTCCAGCGTGCGACGGGCGAGCGTGTGCCCCACCCCGGCGGCGAGCAGCACCACCAGCACCCAGCCGGCCAGCAGGGCCGTCCGCAGCTGGTCCAGTTCGGCGGCGAGGTCGTCCTCGACGGTCACGACGTACAGCTCGGCCGTCGAGCCGGGGACGCGGCCGCCGACCACGAGCAGCCGGGGCCGAGCTTCCGGCGAGGACCGCTCGTAGCCGAGCTGTCCGGCCGCGACCGTGGCCCGTAGCCGGGCGCCCAGCGGTGGCGCGTAGGCCCGGTGGGAGGGCGACTCCTCGCCGTCGACCAGCACCACGTGCCGGCCGCTGCCCTCGAAGCTGGTCAGCAGCTCGCCGCGACGCTGCTCGGTCAGCGGCAGGAACTGGCCGGCCAGGACGAGCCGGTAGCGGGCGTCGGCCGCGGCCTGGTGCAGGGAGGCGTCGTAGCGGGCCTGCCGCAGGAGCAGCCAGGACCCGCCGGCCAGCAGCCCGGCGGAGACGCCGGCAACGAGCACGAAGGCGATGGTCAACCGGCGCCGCAGGCGGCCCGGCGGGACGGCGCGGCCGGCCATCGCGTACGCCCCTCAGCCCGGCGACAGCTTGTAGCCGGCCCCGCGCACGGTGAGTACGAGCCGGGGGTGGGCGGGATCGTCCTCGACCTTGGCGCGCAGCCGCTGCACCGCCACGTCGACCAGCCGCGAGTCGCCGAGGAAACCGTGCTGCCACACCCGGTCCAGCAGCAGCTCCCGGGTGAAGACCTGACCGGGGCGGCGGGCGAGCTCCAGCAGCAGGCGGAACTCGGTGGCGGTCAGCGCGAGGTCCCGTCCGTCCTTGCGGACGAGGACGCTGCCCGGGTCGATCTCCAGCCCGCCGATCTCGATGAGGGTCGTGACGACGGGGGCGCTCGCGCGGCGCAGCACGGACCGGACCCGGGCCACCAGCTCGGGCAGGTCGAACGGCTTGCGCAGGTAGTCGTCGGCCCCGCACTCCAGGCCGACGACGACGTCGACGGTGTCGGTGCGGGCGGTCAGCATCAGGATCGGCACGCCGCTGGTCCGGCGGATCTCCCGGCACACCTCGAAGCCGTCCAGGCCGGGGAGCATGACGTCGAGGACGATCAGGTCGGGCGGCCGGGCGCGCCAGGCGGCGAGCCCTTCCCGCCCGTCGCGCGCGGTGTCGACCCGGAAGCCGGCGCGGCGCAGCCCGAGGGCGGTGACCTCCCTGATGGAGGCATCGTCCTCGACGACCAGCACGCGGCCCTCCACCACCTGAGGGTAGCCCCGCAACCACCCGCGCCGACCTGGCGAAACGGACGGTGTCGGGGGTCCGGCCGGCGCCGGGACCCCCGCCACCGTGGCGGTCACTGCTGCCACTGGTGCGCCACGTCGAGCACGATCCGGCTGTGCGTGCCCGGCCCGGCCAGCACGGTGACCCGGAACGGCAGGCGGGCGCGCACACCGACCGCGAAGGTCGTGTAGCCCTCGAAGCTGCCGCCGAAGACCACGTCCCGCAGGGTCGGGTGGCGCAGCAGGTTCGCGACGTGCTCACCGACCCGGTAGGGCACGGTGCCGACGTGCGTGTCGTCGTACGCCGGGGCGCGCAGAGAGACCCGCAGCAGTTCGTCGCCGGCGGTGTACGGCGACAGTGTCAGCCCCTCGCCCTCGGTCCACGTCTCGCCGTAGCCGACGGTGTAGCCGCTGACCGGACCGGCGAACTCGAACACCACCCGGTCGTAGCAGTCGTGCCGCCCGGCGCGCACGTCGACCAGCGGGGCGTCGCTCAGCGTGCCGGCCGACTTCGGCGCGCTGCCCCAGGTGATCCCGCAGTACGGCGTCCCGGTCGCCGCCGCCGTGGTGGTCGCCGCCGTGCCGGTGCCGGCACCGGCCACCAGCCCGGCGAGCACCACGGCCAGGGCCGTGAGTCCACTTCTGATCCGCATGGTCCGCTCCCGTGATCTCGTTCCTCCGTGCCCGGCCTCGTCGCCGGGCGTGGGATCCACGGTGGAACCGTTCGACGGCAGCAGCTTCGCCGTGTGGTAACGCCCCCGTAACGGACGCGGCGCAGGGGAGTCGGGCGGGCGGTCCGAGCGGGAGCGCCGGTATGACGGTTCCGTTATGCCGTATATCGGCAACCCTCGCTCTAACATTCACGTACATCGATGACCGGCGGTGGCACGCCGCCGGACAACTCAGGGAGTGCGTGTATGTTCCGACGACAACTGCTGCACGTGGCGACCGCCGCGCTGGCGGCGGTGCTGGCCGCAACCGGAATGCAGGCCGCCACCGACACGAGCGCGTCCGCCGACACGGGCGCGTCCGCCGCCCGGACCGTCTACTACGACGCCAGCCGGGCTGGCGAGTTCCGCACCAACTTCGACCAGGCCGCGGCCATCTGGAACAGCCGGGTCAGCAACGTCCAGCTGGTTGCCCGCACGCCGGGCAACGTCACCATCTACGTCGACAGCGGCTGGCCGCGCGCCCAGGTCAGCGGGCTCGGCTCCGGCTGGATCTGGATGGGCTGGACCGCCGTCAACCAGGGGTACGACCGCACCCGCATCGCCAGCCACGAGTTCGGCCACATCCTCGGCCTGCCCGACCGGCGTACCGGGCTCTGCACCGACCTGATGTCCGGCAGCAGCGCGCCGATCTCCTGCCGCAACGCGTACCCGAATTCCACCGAGGCCTCGCGGGTCAACTCGCTCTTCGCCGGCGGCCTGGCCGCGTCGGCGGTACCGGCCGCGACGTACACCTGGAACGACGACGCGGGTGACGTCGGGCCGCTCGTGGTGGGTGGCCGGCCGGCCACCGAGAACTACCCGTGGATGGTGTACGTCTCCGGCTGCACCGGCACGCTGATCAAGGCGAACTGGGCGGTCACCGCCAAGCACTGCGGGACCCCGTCCTCGGTGCGGGTGGGCAGCATCTACCGCAACAGTGGCGGCACCGTCGTCTCCGTGATCCGGGCGGTGAACCACCCGAGCGTCGACGTGAAGCTGCTGCAGCTGTCCAGCGCGGTCAGCTACGCCCCGGCGCCGATCCCGAGCACCTCCGGCGCGGTCGGCACCGCCACCCGGATCATCGGCTGGGGCCAGACCTGTGCCCCGCGCGGCTGCGGCAGCGCCCCGACCGTCGCGCACGAGCTGGACACCTCGATCGTGTCGGACAGCCGCTGCCTCGGCATCAACGGCCCGTACGAGATCTGCACCAACAACACCAACGGCAACTCGGGCGCCTGCTACGGCGACTCGGGCGGCCCGCAGGTGCGCCGGATCAACGGGGCGTGGGCGCTGATCGGCGCCACCAGCCGGGCCGGCAACAACGACTCCACCTGCGCCACCGGCCCGTCCATCTACGTGGACCTGCCGTCCATCCGGTCCTGGATCAACACCCAGGTCGGCGGCCTGCCGGTCTGACCCACCCCGGTACGGGGGGACGCCGCGTGCGGCGTCCCCCCGTACGTCGTTGCCGGTCGTGCCGCCGGGGCGTCACGCGGCGACCACCCGGAGTGCGGTACGGTGCCTGGCACACCGACCCCTTCCGAGGTGAACCATGCGTGTCGTGGCCGCGCTCGCCCTGACCCTGGCGCTCGCTCCCGCGCCGACGCCGACGGCCTCCGGCGGGCCGGTCGGTGACCTGCTCGACGGCGTCGGACGGGTCGTCGACGACCTGCTCGGGGGAGGCGGAGCGACCACCCCGGGGGCCTCCCCGACGCCCCTTCCGTCCGGCCCGGCGGCCCCCGCCCCGACGCCGGCCGGCCCGTCGACCGCGCCCGCCGCCCCGAGGCCGTCCACGTCCGCGGCCGGGTC
>NZ_JBFABB010000238.1:0-4615 GCF_040640035.1 Micromonospora sp. NPDC023633
GCGCGGCGGGCGCGGGCGCCGGCGCGCTGCCCGCCGCCGCGCAGGTCTGCTCGTGCAACGCGGTGACCCGCGCCGACGTGGACGCCGCGATCGCCGGTGGCTGCGCGGACGTGCCGGCGCTGAAGGCGTGCACCAGGGCGGGCACCAGCTGCGGCTCCTGCGTGCCGATGCTCAAGCAGCTCCTCGACGCGGCCGGGGTGCGGCAGTCGACGGCGCTCTGCGAGCACTTCGACGCCAGCCGGCAGGAGCTGTTCGACATCGTCCGGGTGCGCGGCATCCGCACCTTCTCGCAGCTCGTCGCCGAGCACGGCCGGGGGCGCGGCTGCGACATCTGCAAGCCGGTGGTCGCCTCGATCCTCGCTTCCCTCGGCACCGGCCACGTGCTGGACGGGGAGCAGGCGTCGTTGCAGGACACCAACGACCACTTCCTGGCCAACCTGCAACGCGACGGCAGCTACTCGGTGGTGCCCCGGATCCCCGGCGGCGAGATCACCCCGGAGAAGCTCATCGTGATCGGCGAGGTGGCCCGGGACTTCCAGCTCTACACGAAGATCACCGGTGGGCAGCGGATCGACCTGTTCGGGGCCCGGGTCGAGCAGCTGCCGCAGATCTGGCGCCGGCTGGTCGACGCCGGCTTCGAGTCCGGCCACGCGTACGGCAAGGCGCTGCGCACGGTGAAGTCCTGCGTCGGCGAGACCTGGTGCCGGTACGGGGTGCAGGACTCGGTCGGGCTGGCCATCGCCCTGGAGCTGCGCTACCGGGGGCTCCGCGCCCCCCACAAGATCAAGTCGGCGGTGTCGGGCTGCGCCCGCGAGTGCGCCGAGGCGCGCAGCAAGGACTTCGGCATCATCGCCACCGAGACCGGCTGGAACCTCTACGTCGGCGGCAACGGCGGCTTCCGGCCCCGGCACGCCGACCTCTTCGCCACCGACCTGTCCACCGAAGCGCTGATCCGGCTGGTCGACAGGTTCCTGATGTACTACGTCCGCACCGCCGACCGCCTGCAACGCACCGCCGCCTGGATCGAGGCGATGGAGGGCGGGCTGGACCACCTCCGCGCGGTCGTCGTGGACGACTCGCTCGGCCTGTGCGCCGAACTCGACGCCGCCATGGCCCGGCACGTCGCCTCGTACTCGGACGAGTGGCGCGACGTGCTGGAGGACCCGGTACGGCTGCGCCGGTTCGCCTCCTTCGTCAACGCCCCCGAGGTGCCCGACCCGTCCATCACGTTCGCGCTCGAACGGGGCCAGCCGGTCCCGGCGGGCCGGACGCCGGCCGACGAGGGCCGGCAGCCCGTCGCGCTGGGCATGCCGGAGGTGCGGCGATGACCACCACGACGCCCGGACTGCTGGAGGTACGGCGATGACCGTCACGATGACGACGACGATGCCCACCACGACGCGCGCCTGGACGCCGGTCTGCCCGCTCGACCGGCTGGAGCCCGAGCGGGGCGTCGCCGCGCTCGTCGACGGCGTGCAGGTAGCCCTGTTCCGCACCGCCGACGGGCTGTTCGCCATCGACAACCGCGACCCGGTCGCCGGGGCGCACGTGTTGTCGCGCGGGATCGTCGGCAGCCGGGGCGGGGTGCCGACGGTGGCCTCGCCGCTGCACAAGCAGGTGTACGACCTGCGCACCGGGGTCTGCCTGGACCTGCCCGGCGTCGCCGTGCCCCGGCACGACGTGCGCTGCCGGGACGGCCTGGTCGAGGTGCGGCTGCGACAGGAGGGGTGAATGCGCGACGAACTGGCCGGCTTCACCATCGGGGTGACCGCCGACCGCCGGCGGGACGAACTCGCCGCGCTGCTCCAACGGCGGGGCGCCCGGGTGGTGATCGCCCCGGCCCTGCGGATCGTGCCGCTGGCCGACGACACCGACCTGCGGGAGGCCACCCGGGCCTGCCTGGAACGGCCGCCGGACGTCCTCATGGCCAACACCGGCATCGGGATGCGCGGCTGGCTGGAGGCGGCCGAGGGCTGGGGGCTGGCCGAGCCGCTGCGCGGCGTGCTCGCCGACGCGTACGTGGTGGCCCGGGGGCCCAAGGCGCGCGGGGCCATCCGGGCCGCCGGCCTGCACGACCAGTGGTCACCGGACTCGGAGAGCTGCGAGGAGGTGATCGAGCACCTGTGCCGGCGCGGGGTGGCCGGGCAGGTGATCGCCATGCAGCTGCACGGCGAGCGGCAACCGGAGTGCACGCTGGCGCTGGAGGCGGCCGGGGCCACCGTGATCGAGGTGCCCGTCTACCGCTGGGCGCCGCCGACCGACCCGGCCCCGCTGCACCGGCTGATCGACCTGGTCGCCGGCCGGCTGGTCGACGCGGTCACCTTCACCTCGGCCCCGGCGGCCGAGGCGCTGCTGCGCGCCGCCGGGGACCGCTCCGACGCGGTGCTGGACGCGTTCCGGGGCGACGTGCTCGCCAGTTGCGTGGGCGCGGTCACCGCGGAGCCGCTGCTGCGGCGCGGGGTCCCGGTCAGCGCGCCGGCCCGGGCCCGCCTGGGCGCCCTGGTCCGGACCATCGTCGACGAACTGCCGCGCCGGACGGTCACCCTGAAGGTGGCCGGTCACCTGCTCACGCTGCGCGGGCACGCCGCCGTGGTCGACGGCGAGCTGCGCCCGCTCGCGCCGGCGCCGATGGCGGTGCTGCGGGCGCTGTGCGGCTCGCCCGGCCGGGTGCTGTCCCGGACCGCCCTGCTGCGCACGCTGCCGCGCGGCGCCGACGAGCACGCCGTGGAGATGGCGGTGGCCCGGCTGCGCGCCGGGTTGCGCGCGCCCCGGGTGGTGCAGACGGTCGTCAAGCGCGGCTACCGCCTCCGGGTCGACTAACCCGACCCGGAGGCGGCGCCGTTCCGCTCAGCCGACCGGCGCCGGGTAGCCCCGGCCCTGCTCGGCCTCGAGGCGGAGCATGGCGTGCTCCACGACGGTCACCAGCACCTGCTTCACCGCGTCCCGGTGCCGGGCGTCGGTCAGCACCAGCGGGACGTCCGGCGAGATGGCCAGCGCCTCGCGGACCTCCTCCAGCTCGTACTGCGGCGCGCCGTCGAAGCGGTTCAACGCCACGACGTACGGCAGCCTGCGGTTCTCGAAGTAGTCCAGCGGTGCGAAGGCGTCGGTGATCCGGCGGGTGTCCACCAGCACGGCCGCCCCCACCGCGCCCTTGATGATCTCGTCCCACATGAACCAGAACCGGGTCTGGCCCGGCGTGCCGAAGAGGTACAGGATCAGGTCCTCGGCCATGGTGATGCGGCCAAAGTCCATGGCGACCGTGGTGGTCTGCTTCTCCGGTACCTTGGACGGGTCGTCGATGCCGACACCGGCTGCGGTCATCACCGCCTCGGTTCTCAGCGGGGTGATCTCCGAGATCGCGCCGACCAGGGTCGTCTTGCCCACGCCGAAGCCGCCCGCGACCACGATCTTCGCGGAGATGATTCCCCGGTTTCGGCGGGCCCCGGCGGGGTCATAGCCTGCGAAGTCCACTTAGCACCCTTCCAAGGATTTCCATCCGCTCCTCGAACCCCTCGGCGGGAGCGGCAGTGTGTAGCGTCAGCAGGCTTTCGGCCACCATGTCGGCGACCAGCACCCGGGTGACGCCCAGCGGCATCCGGGTGTACGCGGAGATCTCGGCCAGCGACTGTGCCCGGCCCTCACAAACGGTGGCGATGCGGTGCTTGTCGTGCCCCGCGAAGCGTGCCTCCGCGGCCTGGGTCGGGCTGGCCGTCAGGACCGCCTCCAGGGCGATGTCCATCCGGGCCTCGGTCCGGCCGCGGGTGACCGCGTACGGCCGTACCAGCGCACCACGTGGGTCCACGCGCCGTTGGTCCATCGACGATCACCTCCTCTCCCGGCCGGGCCCCTGGTCGGGCGCCGGATCCTCTCGTTCCTGGCGACGCGCGGCCCGCACGTCGCGCCCCGCTAGGACCGCACCGCGTCCCGGGGCAGCGGCACCAGCGCCGCACCGACGCGCTCGACCAGCAGCGCCATCTCGTAACCCACCTGGCCGACGTCGCAGCTGCGGGCCGCCAGCACGGCCATCGACGACCCGTCGCTGATCGACATCAGGAACAGGTAGCCGCTGTCCATCTCGATGACCGTCTGGAGCACGCCGCCGGCGCTGAACATCCGGGCGGCCCCCTCGGTCAGGCTGACCACGCCCGAGGTGATCGCCGCGAGCTGGTCCGCCCGGTCCGCGGGCAGATCCCGCGAGGAGGCGAGCAGCAGCCCGTCGGCGGACACCGCCACCACGTGGGCGATCCCCGCCACGCTGTCGGCGAAGTTGGTGAGCAACCAACTCATGTCCTGCATGGCCGCTGGCCTGTTCATCGACTCGTCTCCTTGGTCGAGGTGCTGTCCTGGTCCGTGCCGGCCGCCCGGCCGCGCTGCACGCCGCGGTGGTAGGCCGACAACAGGCCCCGAACTTCGTCCGGGGTACGCCGGCTGCGGTCGCGGCCGCTCCGGGGCTCGATCCCGCCGGGCACGAGCTGTGCCTGCGGCTGCCGCTTGGGCAGCCCCGAGCGGGTGGTGCCGGCGGTGGCGGGGGCCGCCGCCCCCCGCCCGCTACGAGGCCCGGGCCGGGGACAACCACCACCACGTCGTCTGCCGGGGCTGCGGCGAGATCGCCGAC
>NZ_JBFABB010000239.1:0-4530 GCF_040640035.1 Micromonospora sp. NPDC023633
GACACCCGCTCGCGGGTTCGGGTCAGGCTGGTGTTGGTGCTGTCCAGCCCGGGCACGAGCCCCTCGAGCAGATCCTGGCCCCACCTCGCGAATTTCCGCCGATCGTTGTCGGTGTCCGCGAGGAACTTCAGACCGACGTTCAGGTCGGCCATGTCGCCGCCGAGGACCCGCGCGGCCTCGCCGGCGAGCTGACCCGACTTGCCCCAGGACTCCAGGCCCTTTGACAGAGCGTCGACCTGCGGGTTCAGGTCGCCGACCATCTTGTTGACGACCGCGCCAGCCACCTGGAGCGCCGCGAACGCGATCGCCGCCCGGCCCGCCCACTTCGTGGTCGCCTCCAGGCCGCGAGCCGCCCGGGTGCCGGCCGGGCCCGTCGCTGCGAGCTCCTCGCGAAACTCCGCGTTGGCGCGCCTCGTCTTCACCCACCCGGCGCCGAGCAGGGTCGTCGCCCCGCCCAGCGCCGCCATCACCGTCAGCGAGCTGCCCACCGCCGGCGGCAGGTCAGACAGCTCCCCGACCAGGCTGTCGAGGGTCTGCACCAGCACCCGCAGCCCCGAGTTGGGGCCCGACGCCGACTCGATCGCCAGGGTCTCCAGAGATCCCCGCAGCCGCTCCAGGTCACCTGCAAGGTTGTCGGTGCGCATCGCCGCGGTCTCGGCCGCGTACCCGGCGTCGTTGGTCTTGTCGATCCACGACTGGATGCCGTCGGCGCCCTGCTCGTACAGGATGGACGCGCCACGCACGGCATCAGCACCGAAGATCGTCGCCATCGCATTGGCCCGCACCTCGGGCGTCAGCGAGGACATCTTCGCCCTCAACTCGCCGGCGAACTGGGCGAGCCCCTTGGCGTTGCCCGAGGCGTCGTAGAGCGAGATGCCAAGCTCGTCCATCAGGACCTTGGTCGAGCCGGACGGCGCCTGGAGCATCAGCAGCATCTGCTTGAAGCTCGTGCCGGCGTCGGAGCCGGTGAGGCCGGCGCTGGCGAACGCCGCCAGACCGCCCGTGGTCTCCTCGATGCTCAGGCCGGTCTGCGCGGCGACCAAGCCAGCCTGGTTGAGGGCCATGCCCATGTCGTGCACGGAGCCCTGAGCCTTGCCGGCGGCAGCGGCGAGCAGGTCGGCGACGTGCGGAACGTCCGAACCCCGCAGCTTGAATTGTGTCAGCGCGCTGGCAGCGATCTCCGCCGCCTCCGCCACCTCCAACCCGCCGGCGGCGGCCAGGTCGAGAGCACCCCGCAGACCGCCGGTCAGGATCGCCGTCGTTGAGACGCCCGCCTTGGCCAGCTCCTCGATGCCCTGCGCTGCCTCGGTCGCGCTGAAGCTCGTGTCCTTGCCCGCCTGGAGAGCGGCCTCCCGCAGCCGCTCCATGTCGCCGGTGCTGGCCTTGGTAGCCGCCCGCACGGCGCTCATTTGCTTCTCGAAGTCCATGGCGAACTTGCCGGCCAGGGCCGCTGCGCCTAGGAATCCGGCGCCCATGAGCGCGGCCTGGTCGGCGACCTGGTCGAGCCGTCCGGCCTTCGCCGCCTTGTCCATTTCGGCCGTGAGACCCCGAGTAGCGACACCGGCCTGCCGCAGGCCAGCCATGTAGCCGGACACCTCAGCAGTGAGCTTCACCCCGACGGTACGCAGCGCCACAGGTCACTCCCTCCGCCTGATTCGGAACAGCCGCGCCCCCGCGTAAGGGCTGGGCGTCTTGCCGTCGTCAGCGGCCCGCCTCGACTCGATCAACGCCATCTGCGCCCGACACGTCGACCGAGTCACCTCGAACTGCGGACCGCTCTCCTCCGGCGCCGTGCAGTCCTCCAGCAGCCCCCCGTGCAGCGGGCACAGCCACGACCGGTACAGGCCAAGCGCGAGGATCTCGGCCCGGTCCTGCTCGGTCCACTCCGGCTCCCGGGTCGCCACCGACCGCACCAGGCGGCCCCGCCGGTTGTAGTAGTGCCGGGTCGTCTCCGCCGGCTCCCGGCCGTCCAGCCGCGACGGAGGAATGCCGAGTCGCTCAGCCGCCTCTACTCGGTCGCGGAACCCCGAGTCATGCGCGAGGCGGCGGGCGAGAAAGGGACGTCCACCTCGCGCCGGTTCAGGCCCCACGCCGCGTTGGCCAGCTCGTCGAACTGCCGGTCGGTGAGCACCTCGTCGAGCAGCCGCGCCCACTGCGCGTCGTCGAGCTGCGGGTCGACGACGGAGGCCCGGACCAGCGCCGGGTAGAACGTCTCGATGTTGACGCCGATGATGCGGTCGCGTTCGTCGACCTCGCCGGCGTCATCCTTGCGGGGCGGGTGCGCGGCCACGAACGCCCGCCACGCAGGCCGCGCCATGGCGCGCAGCCGGAACGGGTAGGTGTGCGCCTGCATCTCCGCGCGCAGCGCCTCCATCCGGTCGGCGATGGCCCCCGAGCCGTCGCCCTCCAGAGAGACCGCGGGGGTGCGGAGTTCGTCTTCGAGCTGCCGCTCCAGGTCTTCGAACTCGGCGACCAGGTCGCCGCGTAGGCAGATCGGCACGGTCCGCTCGGGCAGCTTCGCCGCCGCGAGCAGCGTCGTGAAGTCGGTGCTGGTCATGGTCTGGCCCTTCTTCCTGGCCCGGAGATGTGGAGCGGGGACGGACCGGGCCAGGTGGTCCGCCCCCGCGATCGTGGGTCAGGCGACAGCGGCGCGCAGCGACGGCTGCTCGCGCATCTTCAGCGGCACCTCGAACCGCTCGACCGTGTTGGGCTCGCTGTCCATCCACGCCGTCTCGCCGCAGATCACCGGGTACACCTGCACCGGCTGGCCCGAGGCGTACGCGGTCGCCGCCGGCAGCGACTTGCGGATCACGATGAAGCCCTCGGCGTCGGGGACCATGGTCGTGTAGACCACGTCGGAGCCGGTCTGCTTCTTGAAGCGGATCATCGTGCCCGAGAAGCTGCGCCGGCCGTTCGTGTTCGTGTCGAACGTGTCCTCGAGGCCGGTCGTCGGAACGTCCGCCGTGTCGGGCCGGAACCCGACCAGTCCGTCGCCGGTGGCCCACTGGCTGACGCGGATGCCCGCGTTCAGCTCGGTCAGGGTCGGGGCGTTCTTGTTCGCGATGGCCGGCACCCAGTCCGCCCTGGTCTTGCCGTCGCCGGGGATGTCCGCCATGCCTACTTCTCCTTGCTCTTCGCGGCCGTGTTCGGCCCGCTCGTGTCGGTCGTCGGGGTCGAGGTCGCGGCCGGCACCACGTCGGCCGGCTGGTCGGCGTTGAACGGGCTCTCCGGCACCGGCGGGTCACTCGGGTGCCAGCCCTTCGCCGCCCACAGCTCCACGGCGGCAGCCGGGAATCGCTGTCGGCCGCCGTGCTCCTCGTGCCGCAGCCACACCCGGTCCTCGCCGGCCGGCTCGTCGCACTCCGACCAGCCCAGCGGCTTCCACCGATCCCGCTCGTCGGCACCCTCGATCAGGGCCTTCGAGCCGTAGCCATCGGTCATCCAGTACTTCGTCTTCATCGGTGCTCGCTCCTCAGCAGCGGATCAGCTTGTACGTGACCGAGGCGGCCGACGACAGCGTCACCGTCGCCACCCCCGTCGCCGAGTTGATGTGGCCCGGCGACAGCCGGAACCACCGGTCCGCGCCCGCGGGCACCGCCTGGGCCACCGCCGTGCCCGCGTTGCCGACCCGCGTCGAGCCCGGGTCGGCGAGGGTCACGTTGATCGACGCCCCGCCACCGTTGATGACCTGGAGCAGAGCCCCGTTCTGGCCGATGTCGGACCCCGACACCGTGTCGGACGTGGACATGGCCGCCGGCGCGACGTTGGTGGCCGCGCCGGTGACCGAACTTGCGGTGAGCAGCGCCATCGGCGCACCTCCTGAATGGACAAGTCCGCCCAATCGGCGGAGCGTGATCTCTTGGATGCCGCCGGTACGGTGTCCGGCATGGCAGTGGGTGACCTCGATCGCGACCGGATCATCGCGGCGTACGCGGATGGCCAGGACGTCGCGAGCATCGGACGCGAGTACGGCGTGAGCAGCGACGACATCGAGCGGATCGTCGCCGAGACCGACCCGGTCGCTGCGGAGCCGGCCGCGCCATCCCGGCGGGCGCCCGCCGCCATCGTGGCGGCGGCGCTGATCGTCGTGCTCTATGGCCTCGTCCAGCTCGTCTCGGCCGCCTCGCACCCGGCCTACAACGGTGCCGCCTTCAGGGCGGCCGTCGTGGTCGTCGGTGGCGCCCTCTACACCTTCATCGCTCTCGGCATCTGGAAAGGCTGGCGGGCCGCACAGTGGTTCGGCGCGGTGGGAGGCGCGCTGGCCGTCGTGGCGGGCGCCAGCGCGGACGGCGGGCCGGACCTCCTGGGCGTCGTCGGCGGCGCCCTGTTCGTCGGCCTGCTCATCGTGCCGGAGTCGTCGCGGGACTGGTTCGCCCGCCGCTAGGCCGGCTCGCTGGCCAGCCGGTACACGTCGACTCGGTCCATCACCAGCGTGCCGGTGGACTCGTCCGGCTCCGGCGGGTTGCTTTCCTCCCGGCGGATCGGGAAGCAGGTGCGGCCGGGGATGATCGGAGTCTTGCCCAGCAGCGC
>NZ_JBFABB010000240.1:0-4522 GCF_040640035.1 Micromonospora sp. NPDC023633
GCAAGTGACGGCTGGCTGACCCGAACCCCCGACCCGCCGGGTGTTGGGGGGCCCGGGCCCGCGGTCCCCCCCCCCCCCCGGGACCAAAACGGGCGGGGGCCCCCCCCCCCCCGCGGCGCGTCCGCCCGGCGGGACGGCCCGCCCGGCCCGGCGCAAGCCCGACACGCCGACCGGTCGGTTGCGCCGGTGGCGGACCCGGGAAACCGCCATGATGTTCCCGTGGGGGAGGGACGGAACATCGAGGTCACGGCAGAGGGGACACCCGGGCGGTCACCGGGGGGCAGGCGTACGCGCGACGCGCCCGCCGCGACGCGGGGGCCGGACGAGCCCGGTCTTCAGATGCCGCGTGGGCTGGACGCCGCGGGCGGGCTGGCCGCGCTGCGCGGGCTGCTGGAGCGGCCGTTGGCCTCCTACTACCTGCTGCTGTCCAGCGCCGGCCTGCTGCTGCTGATCGGCCTCACCATGGTCTTCTCGGCCACCAGCGTCCGGGACTACGCGGAGAACGGCAACGCCTCGACGTCCCTGGTCAAGCAAGCGATCTTCGCGGTGATCGGCATCGTCGCGTTCTGGGCGTGCCAGCGGCTGCCGGCGACGACCTACCGGGCGCTGGGCCGGCCGCTGCTGTTCACCGCCATCGGCCTGCTGCTGGTGCTCAACCTGCTGCTCGCGTACGCCCGGCTGACCGGGCAGGAGTCCGCCCGGATCGGCCCGGTCGAGGCCCGGCTGCTCTGGCTCTTCGTCGGCGGCATCCAGGTGCAACCCTCCGAGTTCGCGAAGTTCGCCCTGGTGCTCTGGGGCGCCCACGTGATCGCCCGCAAGGGTGCCGCGCTGGGCTGGTGGCGCGAGCTGGCCACCCCCCTCTTCCCGGTGGTGGGCCTGCTCTTCGTCCTCGTCGGCTACAACGACCTGGGCACGATGCTCTGCCTGCTCGCCCTGGTCGTGGGGCTGCTCTGGGCGGCCGGGGTGCGGATGAGGGTCTTCGCCGCGCTCTCCGCGGTGGGCCTGCTCGGCATCGGCCTGCTGGTCGCGGTGGCCTCGCTCGGCGCCGGCTCGGGCGAGACGGGCGCGGAGAACTACCGGCTGGCCCGGCTGACCGCCTTCATCGACCCGCCCCCACTGGACGTGTGCAAGGACGCGGGCTGCTACCAGATCGCCCAGGCCCGCTACGCGATCGAGAACGGCGGGTGGTTCGGCGTCGGCCTCGGCAAGAGCATCGCCAAGTGGCAGTGGCTGCCGGCGGCGGAGAACGACTTCATCTTCGCCGTGGTCGCCGAGGAGCTGGGTGTCGTCGGGTGCGTCGTGGTGGTGGCGCTCTTCGCCGTGCTGGCGTACACCGGGCTGCGGATCGCCCGCCGGGTCGAGGACCCGTTCCGCCGGCTCGCCGCCGCGGCGGCGACCACCTGGCTGGTCAGCCAGGCGGTGATCAACATCGGCGGGGTGGTCGGCCTGCTGCCGCTGACCGGCGTGCCGCTGCCGTTCATCTCCGACGGCGGGAGCGCACTGGTCGTCACCCTCGCCGCCATCGGGATGCTCGCCTCCTTCGCCCGCGCCGAACCCGACGCCGCCAGAGCCCTGCATGCCCGTCCGCCGGCCCGATGGGTCCGACTACTCTGGGCCCCGTTGCCGCCGCTTCCCGGGCGGCGCCGCCGTCCGGCGGCGCCCCCGGCTGCCCGAGGGTCCGTGCCCCGGTCGCGGGAGCGGCGAGAAGACGACCAGACCGCACCGCGCGGTGTCCGGCTGGCCCGGACCCGCCGCGGGTCGGCGGACGAGAGGAGACGTTGATGGGTCCGCTGCGTTCGGTGGTGCTCGCGGGAGGTGGCACCGGGGGGCACATCTACCCGTTGCTCGCCTTCGCCGACTGCCTGCGCCGACACGACCCCGGCGTCCGGATCACCTGCCTGGGCACACCGAAGGGCCTGGAGAACGAGCTGATCCCGCCGCAGGGCTACGACCTGCGGCAGATCCCGGCCTACCAGCTGCCCCGCTCGGTGAACATGAACCTGGTCAAGACCCCCGGCCGGATGTGGACCGCGGCCCGCGCCGCGGGCAAGGTCATCGACGAGGTGCGCGCCGACGTGGTCGTCGGCTTCGGCGGGTACGTCTCCGTGCCGGCCTACCTCGCCGCCTGGCGGCGCGACCTGCCGATCGTGATCCACGAGGTCAACGTGCCGCCGGGGGTGGCCAACCGGCTGGGGATGCGGTTCACCAGCCACGTGGCGGTCGGCTTCCCGCACCAGCCCGCCCAGGCCGAGGCCCTGCGCGACGCCCGGGTGGTCGGCGTGCCGCTGCGCCGGGGCATCGCCGGGCTGGACCGGTTCGCCATGCGCAACGCGGCCAGGGCCCACTTCGGGCTCCGTCCCGACCTGCCGGTGCTCTTCGTCGCCGGCGGCTCGCAGGGCGCCCGCTCGATCAACCTCGCCGTCGCCGGCGCGGCCAAGGAACTCGCCCGCAACGGGGTGCAGGTGCTGCACGTGATCGGCGCCCGCAACGAGCCGGTGCCGGTCCCCACCGACCTGCCGGTCCCGTACGTGACGCTGCCGTACCTGTCCGAGATGGAGGCCGGCTACGCCGCGGCGGACCTGATGCTCGGCCGGGGCGGGGCGATGACCTGCGCGGAGGTGGCCGCGATCGGGCTGCCCACCATCTACGTGCCGTACCCGCACAGCAACCAGGAGCAGAAGCGCAACGCGCTGCCCGTGGTGGAGGCCGGCGGCGGGCTGCTCGTCGACGACGCCGAGCTGACCCCGGACTGGGTCGAGCGGACGATCGTCCCGCTGATCCGCGATCCGCACCGGCTGCACGCGATGGGCGCCGCCGCCGCCGCGTACGGGCGCCGCGACGGCGACGAGGCGCTGCTCAACTTCGTCTACGAGGCGGTGGCCCGATGAGGGCGCGGCTCGTCCGCGCCGAGGTCCGTGCCACCGCGACCGAAAGGTTCCCGTCATGAACACCGCACAGTTCACCCCGGCCGGCACGCTCACCGCCGAGGACCTGGGCACGATCCACCTGATCGGGGTCGGCGGGGTCGGCATGAGCGGGCTGGCCCGGCTCTTCCTCACCCGGGGCATCCGGGTCTCCGGCAGCGAGCTGCGGGAGTGGCCCTCCCTGGCCGGCATGCGCGCCCTCGGTGGCACCATCCACATGAGCCACGAGGCGTCCAACCTCGACGGCGTCGACACGGTCGTCTACTCCTCGGCGATCCCGCAGGACCACCTGGAGATGGTGGAGGCGCGCCGGCGCGGCCTGCGCGTGCTGCACCGCTCCGAGGCGCTGGCCGCCGCGATGACGGGCCGCCGGACGGTGGCGGTCGCGGGCACCCACGGCAAGACCACCACCACCTCGATGGTCACCATGGTGCTCCAGCAGGCCGGGCAGGATCCGTCCTTCGTGATCGGTGGGGAGATCTCCGAGGTCGGCTCGGGCGCCCACCACGGCACGGGCGAGCACTTCGTGGTCGAGGCGGACGAGAGCGACCGCTCCTTCCTGATCTACCGCCCGTACGTGTCGATCATCACGAACGTCGAGGCCGACCACCTGAACACCTACGGCGACCTCGCCACGCTGGAGGCGGCCTTCGCCGAGTTCGCCCGGCTCACCGACCCGGACGGCTTCATCATCACCTGCGCCGACGACCCGGGCGGGCGGCGGCTGGCCGAGACGCTGCGCGCGGAGGGCCGCCGGGTGCACACCTACGGCGAGGCGGCCGACGCCGACCTGCGGCTGACCGACGTCGCCTCGTCGGCCCGGGGGGTGCGCTACCTGGCGAGCATCGACGGGCGGTCGCTCGGCGAGTTCCGGCTGCCGGTGCCGGGGCGGCACATGGGGCTCAACAGCGCCTCGGCCGTGCTGACCGCGTACCTGCTGGGCCTGCCGCTGGAGGCGGCGGAGGCCGCGCTCGCGGCGTTCCCCGGCGTGCGGCGGCGCTTCGAGCGCAAGGGCGTCGCGGACGACGTGCTGGTCTACGACGAGTACGCCTACCACCCGACCTCGATGACGCTGGCGTTGCAGACGCTGCGCGAGGTGGCCGGGGACGGCCGGCTGATCGTGGTCTTCCAGCCCTACCGGCTCTACCGCACCCGCGACCTGCAGGCGGAGATCGCCGAGTCGCTGTCCATCGCCGACGAGCTGGTGCTGCTGGAGGTCTTCGGGCCGGGCGAGCTGCGCGAGCCGGGGGAGGGGTCGGCGGCGCTGATCGAGGCGGTGTCGCTGCCGGCGGAGCGGAAGGTCTTCGTGGACTCCTGGGAGGCCGCGCCGGTGGAGGTGGCCCGGCGGGCCCGCCCCGGCGACGTCGTGGTGACCATGGGCGCCCCGCCGATCTCGCTGATGGGCGACCAGCTGCTGGCCGCGCTGTCGGCGCGTACCGCCGATCCGGCGGCGCCGGCGGCCACGACGCCCGGCGGCGAGGCGGGCGGGACGACGACCATCGGCGGCACCGTCCCCGGCGTCGGCGGTGCCGGCGGCGCGGTCCCGGACGGCGCGGCGCCCGCGGCCGGATGAGTCCCGGCCCGGCGCGGGGGCGCAC
>NZ_JBFABB010000241.1:0-4228 GCF_040640035.1 Micromonospora sp. NPDC023633
CGCCGCGCGGTCCCGCGCCCGGCTGGTCGCCGCCGTGGAGCGGCTCCCCGTCGGCCCCGGCGTGCTGGCCGAGGTCCGCCGGGTGCGCTCCCGGGTGGCGCTGCGCGGCACCAGTGCCGCCGAGCCCTGGGCCCGGCTGGACCGGGCCGCCCTCACCCTCGCCGGGATGACCGGCCGGCTGACGGGGCTGGCGTCGCCGGCCGTGCTGGAGGCCGCCGAGGCCGACCGGTCGCTGCGGGACCTCGCCGACCGGGTGGCTAGCGTCGAGCGCACGCTGCGGCTCGCCCCGGCCGAGGCCCGGCCGCCGCTGGCCGAGGCGCACCGGGCCCTGACCGCACAGCTGGAGCAGGGCGTCACCGCGTACGAGCGGCTGGTCGTGGCCGCCGCCGGCTACGTGGCCGGGGACGCCCACCCCGACGCCGCGCACCCGGCCGCCTCCCGGCTCACCGAGGCGACCGACCTGCTGCACGGCGTCGCCTCGGCGCTGACCGAGCTGCGCGGCGTCGGCGCCCCGCTGCGCACGCCCTGAGCCCTCGTGCCCGGTCGATCATGCAGTCGTGGTGCCGGCTCGGCACCCGTTCGGGCGTTTCGCACCCCACCACACCTGCATGATCGGCGCAGGCCAGGTGGGCCGGGGGCGGGGGCCGGTCGGCGCGGTCTGGTCACGGCGGCGTGGTCACCGGCACCGGGCCGGTGAACGGGGAGCTGCCGACGACGTTGAACGACCGGATCCGGTAGTGGTAGGTGACGCCGCGCGTTAGGCCGGTGTTGGTGAAGCCCCGGCCGGTGACGGTGAAGGCCGCCACTCCCCGGCTGAACGCCGGGTCCAGCGCCCGCTGCACGACGAACCCCGCGCCCGGCGCGGCCGGGGTGCTCGCCGCCCAGCCGAGGATCACCGTCGCCGTGTCCGGCCCGGACGCCGTCGCCGTGGCGGTCACCCCGGTGGGCGGGCCCGGCGCCGGCGGGGTGGTCGCCCGGGCCACCGTCGACCAGGCCGACGCGGCGCCGAGATAGGTGGTCCGCACCCGGTAGAAGTAGGTGGTGTCCGGGGCGACGGCGGCGTCGAGGTGGTTGTCGCCGACCCCGATCGCGGTGGTGCCCGGTCCGCTGCTGAACGTCGGGTTGGTGGCCCGCTGCACGTCGATCCCGGTGGCGAAGGAGCGGTTGGCCCAGCGCAGCGCGATCCGCAGCGGCGCGGCCGGCGGGATCGCCGCGGTCAGCCCCGTCGGCGCGGTGAGCTGCACGGAGGCCGGCACGCTGTTCGACCACGTGGAGCAGCTCACCGCGTTCTCCGCCCGGATCCGGTAGTGGTAGGTCACCCCGGGGGTGACGGTGGCGTCGGTGTGGCGGGTCGCCGTGGCCGCCACGGTGATCGCCGTGAGCCCCTGCGTGAAGGCGGCGTCGGTGGCGCGCTGGAGCAGGTGGCTGGTGGCCGGTGGGCGACTGCCGTTGCCCGTCCAGGTCAGCGCGATCGCCGGCAGCGCGGTGGCCGAGCCGGGAGCGGGCGTGGCGGTCAGCCCGGTCGGGGCCCGGGGCGACACCCGCAGCACCAGCGGCCGGGTCATGCCCTGGTCCCGGTGGCCGCCGAGCTGGCTGTGCCACTGGTATTCCCAACCGAGGTTGACGAGCTGGTTCACGACCGTCGCGGGCCGGCCGTCCACCGGGCTGACCGGGGTCGAACCGGTCCGGACGCCGGTCGGCCGGAGCGGATCGAGCAGCCGTACGCTGTCGCCGATCTTGAACGGCAGGGGCGGCGCGACCGGCCGGATCGCGACGATCACGTCCTCGCGCGGGTCGACCCGGACGACCTGCTTCCAGCCCCGCTCCGCCGGGTGCGGCGCGCGGGTGGCGCCGTCCCAGCCGACCCGGTTGACCAGTTGCACGTCGCAGCCGGTGAACCGCACCGGCTGGGTCTGCCGGCTGTTGCCGCGGATCCGCCACAGCTGGGTGCCGTCCGCGGGGCCGCCCAGCGCGACGGCCGGGTCGCTGACGTGCAGCACCTCGGTGGCCGGGTCGGTCGGGCCGAGCGGCAGGACGGTGGGGGAGAGCGGCCCGGCGTGCGGGTGGCCGACGCCGAGCCGGCCGACGAGCCGGCCGTGCTCCGGTTCGAAGACCTGCTGCACCGCCTTGACCTCGAGCGGCAGGAGCACCGGGGCGGCGGCGCCGGCCGGGACGAAGCTGACCGTCGCGGCGTGCACCGGGACCACCGTGTCGCGCGCGGTGCGGGTGCCGAACGCCGTGTCGTACGCCGGCTGCGGCACGATCGGCGGGCGCTGGCTGGCCGCGTACGCGCCGGGCAGGCGCTCGCGCAGCCGGGCCAGGTCGTACGGCGGCGCCGGGGTGCCGGCGACCCGGAACTGGAGCAGGGTGCGGGTGTTCGGCCCGTACCCGGGGCGGGTCGGCGGCGCCCCGCCCTCGGCGCGGCGGTCCGGACCGCCGGTGTGGTGGTCGGTGCGCGGGTCGAAGCCGGGCAGCGGGGCCGGGCAGTCGTTGTAGAGGATCAGCGTGCCGCCGGGCGGGACGGCGGAGAAGTCCACCAGCACGTCGGCGACCTCCCCGGGGGCGAGCAGCAGCGCGTGCGCGTCGACGTTGAGCACGGTCGGGTCGCGCCGGTCGTACCGGTAGCCGACCGGCTGGTTCGGCACCACCACCGGCGCGGGGAGCAGGCCGCACTCGTTGCCGATCTGGACGAGTTCCGGGCCGGCGGCGCGCGGGTCCGGGACCCCGCCGTCCCGCCCGTCCGTCGGCCAGCCGGCCGGCCGGTCCGGCGCGCGAACCGCCTCCACCATCGGCACCTCGCCGGCGTCGGGGTCGGCCAGCCCGCCGTCCGGATCCCACATCGGGCCGTCGGAGCGGGCCCGGTAGAGCTGGAGGTTCAGGCCGCGGTCCAGGCAGGCGTTGAGGATCCGGAACCGGTACGTCCTCGGCTCGACCTCCAGGTACGGGTACGCGATCCCGTTGACGAGCATGGTGTCGCCGAACGCGTCCGGCACCGCCGAGGGGTGCGGGACGCCGGGCGCGAGCGGCGGCTCGTCGGGTGCGGCGACGGGGTCGTGGTGCGGGTTCGGCACCGGCCCCGCCCGGTGGGGCGGGCCGCCGTGCTCCCGCTCCCCGGCGTCGTCGCCCGTACGCGACCACGGGCCGTAGTCCCACCGGCCGGTCGGGTTCGTCCCGTCGGCCCGGTGGGGGTTCTGCCGGGGCTGGTAGACGTGCGGGTGCCAGAGGCTGCCCCGGGAGCCCCAGCGGTCCCGGTCCCACGTCGGGTCCTCCCCGGCGAGCTGGGTGTCCTCCGGGACGAAGGTCTTGTCCTCGATCACCAACGGCAGTTGGTCGGCGGGGAGCACCTCGTCGGCGACGAGCCGTTCCTCGGCCGGGTCGGTGAGCAGGTAGAGCGCGAGCTGCCCGGAGTAGACGGTGAGCCGGGACAGACCGACGGTGTTGTCGTGGAACCAGCACAGCCGCCCGCTCTGCTCGTTCGGGTAGTAGAGCGTGGTCGCGCCCGCGCCGGGCGGCGGCATGTCGGGCACGTGGGCGAGGCCGGGTCCCGTCGGGTACGGGGTGATCTCGCCGGCCGGGGTCACCCACTGCCAGGGGTTGCCGGCGCTGGTCCAGCCGGTGTGCGCGCCCGCCAGCCGCAGCACCGCCCGATTCTGCGGGTAGGGCGCGGGACCGTCGAGCGGGCCGGCCCCGGCGCCGTCGACGCTCTCGTCGACCGGCAGGAAGAGCTCGCCGGAGCGGCCGGTGGGGAGCTGGTTGATGAACTTGACCCGGACCGGCCGGCCGCGCCGGGCCAGGACGAGCGGGCCGAGGTGCCAGGGACGCCCCGCCGGCACGACCGTGTTGTGCCCGTGGGTGTCCGTGCCGAGGTTGAGCTGCCGGTAGCCGCGCAGCCGGGTCGCCGGCAGGTCCCGGTGCAGCCGCTGCGCGTACTGCTCCAGGCCGATCTCGTAGTAGTCGCTGCCCGGGTAGCTGATGGTGTCCGGCACCGCCACCGGCAGGTGGGCGCCCAGGTCGGTGCGGCCGAGTGTGCCGGGGCGGGGCAGCGCGTCGACGAACTTGCGGATGCCGGTGCCGGGCACCACACAGCCGTCGGCGTCGACGACCGGCAGCGGGCTGCGGGCGTGGTTCGGCACCGGACCGAAGTGGCGCGGGACGGCGGCGGGGTCGAGGCTGGCCGGCGCGACGACCGGCTCCGCCGCGCGCCGGGCCGCCGGGACGGGCGTCGGCC
>NZ_JBFABB010000242.1:0-4169 GCF_040640035.1 Micromonospora sp. NPDC023633
CCAGCCCGGCCCCGACGAGGCGACGGACCGCCGCCTCCACCTCGTGCCGTTCGGGGATCGCCTGGTTGAGGTGGTCGGCGGTGGAGAGCAGGTTGGCGCCCTGCCAGCGCGCCGGATCGTCCGCGCGCGGGTCGTCGGCGGCCAGGCCGATGCCCCAGACGCGGTCGACCGGGCTGGCCTCCACGAGCACCCGCTCGCCGGTGCCGAGCAGGAACGCCCGCAGGTCGTCGTGCTGGCCGAACTTGGCGACGCTGCCCGCCACCACGATGTCGTGGCGTCGGGCCTCCCAGGTCGCCTGGTCGAAGTTGCGCACCTGGCGGCCGAGCGCCTTGGCGCGGTGGGGATGCCCGGCCGCCAGGACGCGCTCGGCGACCGCTATGTCGCCGAACAGCATCGCCTTGTGCCACATCATCCAGTGCTCGGCGGTGGCGTACGTCCGCTCGCCGTCGCCGAACGGGGCCGGCCACCACTGGCTCAGGCAGCCGGGCCCGGCGCTGCCGTCGCGCTGCGGTCGGTGACCCCAGAAGTGCAGGTAGCGGATCTTCTCGCCGGCCTGGACGGCGGCGACGAGCTCGGCGACGGAGCGTGGCGACATGGCGGCGAGTCTGCCCGAGAGGTACGACGGGACGCGCGCGTTTTTCCGGGCCGCGCCCCCGCCCGCGGTCAGGTCGTCGGCGCCCCGCCCGCGGGCGGAGGGCCGGCGTCCCCGCGCGGTCAGGCCGTCGGCGCGCCGGTGTAGAAGGCGGTGGTGCGCTCCACGGCGGCCCGGGCGTCCCCGGCGTCGGTGCCGTCGGCGACGCTCGCCTCACCCCACCGTTCGCTGCTCGCCGTCACGAACCGCCGGCCCTGCTCGGAGACCACCCAGGACTCGCTCTCCTCCGGGGTGACGCCGCTGCCGTCGGCGGCCAGGTGCGAGGCCAGGCCGAGCAGGGCCAGGTCCCAGCCGACCCCGAGCGCGCCCGGACCGTACTGGTCCCAGCGCTCCTGGTCGACGTGCGAGACGTGGTCCAGCTCGAAGCGGGTCCGGCCGTCCTCGACCGGCGTCAGCCGCACCTCGATCCAGCTCACCTCGCCGCCGAACTCCCAGGTGGCGGCGAAGCCCTTCGGCGGGTCGCAGCGCTCGATCGTGCCGCCGGCGTTGCCCTCCAGCTGGTAGCGGCCGTCCAGCCGCAGCTCACCGGAGATCGGCATGAACCAGCGGGGGATCCGTTCGGCGTTGGTGCAGGCGTCCCAGACGTCCTCGAGCGGCGCGTCGTACGTCTGGCTGATGGTCATCACCCGGGCCTCGCCGGCCTCCAGCACCCGTCGGCCGAGCTGGCGGCGTACGGCGTTGATCTGCTCGGTCGCGTCGATCATCGGTCTCTCCCGTGGTCGGTCGTGTCGTCCGTCGTGGGCGCCTGCTCGCGCAGCCGCCGTTCGCGCCTGCCTCGGGCCAGCTCGGTCGCGAGGGCGTGCAGGGGCGGCGTCCAGAACCGGCGGAAGTGGTCGAGCCAGCGGTCGACCTCCCGCAGCGGCCCGGGATCGACGGCGTAGAGACGCCGGGTCCCCTCCGCCCGCACGGTGGCGAAGCCGTTGTCCCGCAGCACCTTCAGGTGCTGGGAGACGGCCGGCTGGGAGATCCCGAACTCCCGCCGGATCACGTCGCACAGCCCGCCGGCGGTCATCTCGCCGTCGGTGAGCAGCTCGAGGATGCGGCGCCGCACCGGGTCACCGAGTACGTCGAAGGCGTGCACGAGACCTTTGTATCAGGCAGGCCTTATTTAAGCGAGCCATGATCCGGGGGTCCGGGGCGCGGCGGTGGACGACCGCCGTCCGCAAACCCGCCTCGGGGTCGTGTCGTACCCGTGGTCCATGATCCTTGTCGTCACAGCGACGCCGGCGACCCCGCCGGCGTCCGGATCGTCATGGGCGGCGCCGGCAGCGGCGGACGGGAGGTCGGACAGTGGCTGACGCGGAACGCACCGCGTGGCGACGGCGCAGCACGGTGCGGGTGGTGCCGCCCGCGCGGCCCCGCAAGCTGGCCAAGGTGCCCTTCGTGGAGTTGGCCGACGGGCGGTTGCAGGGCGTGGTCTCCAGCGGGTCGGACGTCGACCGGGTCTACGTCTCGTCGATCGCCTCCGGCACCCACGCCTACCACTGCAGCACCAACAACAACCGTCCCTGCGGCGGGCTGCGCGGCGCGCCGTGCAAGCACCTGCACGCCCTGGCCGAGGAGGCGCTGCTGCAGTACGGCGCCGACCGGGTCGCCCGCTACCTGCGGGTCGACGTCGGCGCGGAGGTGGACACCGCCCGGGAGCTGCTCGCCGCCCTGGACGGCCGGCACGAGCCGACCCCCGCCGCCGTCGTGTTCAGCCGCTTCCTGCGCCACCTGTCCTACCTGGAACTGCCCGGCAGCTCGGTCCCCCTGCCCGAGCTGCACTGGTTCCCGGCCACCGGGGCGGGCCGCTGATGCTCGGCACGCAGCTCGCCGTCCTGCGCGACGGCGCCCCGACCGGCCTGACCGACGCCCTCGACCTGGTCGCCGGCCTCGACGACGCCCTGCTCCGCGGCCTCGCCCGGGTGGGTGAGGACGACGCCGCCGCGCTGGCCGCCCTGGCCGCCGCGCTGGCCGCCACCCCGCTCGGCGACCGGCTGGCCGAGGCGGCCGGCAAGGTGACCGCCGGTTCGGTGCTCGAGGAACACCTCCTCGCGCTCGCCGGCGCCCGGTGCGCGCTGCTCGGCGCCGCCCACGACGCGCTGCTCGGGCAGCTCGACACCGCCCTCGGTCGGGCCCGCGCCCCCTGGGCCCCGGGCGCGGTCGAGCCCTCCGGCGCCGGCTCTCCGGCCCGCGCCGCCGCACGCGCCTGGCTGCACGAGGTGGCGGTGACCGGGTGGGGCGGCCTCGACCACGAGCTGGTGGCCGCCGCGGGGGCGCCGATCGAGGCGGCCCTCGCCGAGCCCGGCCTGCGCCGGCTGGCGGTGCTGCTCGACGGGCTCGCCGCCGAGCTGCGGGCCTGCGTGCCGGTGGCCACGATGGCGCAGCCGCCGCTGCGGCGCTGGGCCGACCTCTGGGCCCGGGGCGTGCTGCTCGCCCAGGACGCGCCGGCCGCCTCCGTCCCGACCGCCGTCGAGGAGGTCTCCGGGCGGCTGCTGGTGCTCGGCGTCGACGTGCACGAGCACGACACCGCCGTGCAGGCGCAGCTGCACGCGATCCTCGAACCGGCCGACGGCGGGCCGCCCCGCCTGGTCCGCTGCGCGGTCGGCGCGGTCAAGGTGGAGACGATCGTCGGGCCAGCGCTGTGGCGCCTGCTGGACGCCCATCCCGTGCTGCTGGCCGCGCTGGCCGAGCGGCGCAGCCTCACGGTCACCGGTCTGCCGATGCACGGGGCGGACCTGCTCTGGCACGACGACCGGGTGCGGCTCGGCGAGCCGGCCGACCCGTTCGCCACCGCCCGGGTCCTGTTGCCGACCGCGGTCGCGGCGGCGTCGGCGCCGCTGGAGCGGCACCCCGTCGGGATCGCCGAGCCCGTGCTGGTGGAGGGCTACACCGTGCGCGACGACGACGGCGCGACGACCTTCGCGCTCGACGGCCAGCCGATCGCCGTCGCGGTCGACCGGCTGCCCTCCTGCGGCCCGCTCACCCCCGAGCTGGTGGCCGCCTCCTCCGCGTGCCTCGGCCTGGTCCGGTGGGACGACGGGCGGTGGCTGCTGCAACCCCTGGCGGTGCGGGCCACCGTCAAGCGCCGGCCGGTCGACGCGCACACCGGCGACTGGGCGGGCGGGGTCACCGACCCGAAGGTCGCCAAGGCCGAGGCCAAGGCGGGCGACGCCGTGGCGGTGCTGCGCGAGCGCGCGGGACGGTTGCTGCGCCGATGAGCGACTCTCCGACCCCCGCGGACCTCGCCGACGCCAACCGGCGCCAGGTGCTCTACTGGCGACTGCTGGCCCGGCTCTTCGATCCCGACGAGCAGCCCACCCTGGAGTCGGCCAGCATGGCGGTCGTCGACGACCTCGGCCTGCCGGCCGCCCTGCTGGATCCGGCGGTGTCCGTGGACACCGTCGTCCAGCGCTTCCCGGCCATCGCCGACGAGCTGCGCGGCCTGCTCCGCCCGGCGCCCGACGGCCATCCGGCCGCCGCCGCGCCGGCACCCGCCGAGCCGCCCTCGCCCGCTTCGCCCGCCGAGCCCGCC
>NZ_JBFABB010000243.1:0-4142 GCF_040640035.1 Micromonospora sp. NPDC023633
ACATCGAACCGCAAGGCCCCATCGAAACCGAAGCAGCCCGACGCCTCGACGACGAACTCAACCAGAAGTAGCCCTCCAGTTACCCAACACTCTCTCAGGCGGTAGGCACCCTCAGGCGGTAGGCACCGTCAGGCGGCCGGCTCTGTCAGGCGGCCGGCACGGCCACTTCCGGGTCTGCCACGGTCGGCGCCGCCACGGCGGACGTCGGGCACGGGCGGACGGGGACGGTGGACGTCGGGCACGGGCGGACGGTGGGTGCGGTCAGGAGCGGCGCAGGGTGGCGCCCGGCGCCATGGCGGGCTCGACCATGTCGCGGTAGTCGCGCGGGAGCTGGACCACCACGTCGTCGAACTCGCCGCCGCTGATCGCCTCGCGCAGCGTGACGAAGACCGCCCGGGCGGCGTCCCGCGCGGCGGGCTCACCCACCCCGGCCCGGACGGCGACGCGGGCGACGAACTCGGCCGCGCCGAACCGCTCCGCCGACTCGGTGCGCGGGCTCGGCTTCAGCACGAGTTGCAGCGGCCGGGGCAGCTGGGCGGCCAGGTCCAGCACCTCCCCGCCGGTCAGCCGCTCGGCGAGGGTCTCCAGCGTCGCCCGGGTCAGCGCCACCGCCTGCTCCGAGGAGGTACGGGTGCGCTGGGCGACCTGGTCGACGAAGGTGTCGTAGTTCATCCGGGCTCCTTCGGGCTGCGTCGGGGCCTGCGCGTACCCGCCGGCGCGGCCGGGAAACGGTGGGGATTTCCGCGCCGGGCGGCGCGTGACGGCCCGCCGGGCGGGTAACCGCCGCCGGTCGTGACCCGATCGATGCCCCGGAGGAGCCGACACCATGGCGAGTTACGCCGACGTGCTGCAGTACCTGTCGAGCCTGGACTACCCGGCCGAGAAGGACGACGTGGTACGCGAGGCCGAACGGGAGGGCGCCCCGCCGGACGTGCTGCGCGCGTTGCGGGCCCTGCCGCCGGTCGACTACGCCAACGGCAACGAGGTGGCCCGCTCCGCGGGCATCGAGGCGGCCCCGGAGGTCGGCTCCGCCCAACGCGCGGCGCAGGCCCGGGACAAGCACCAGCGGGTGTCGCAGCACCTGCGCGGCATCTGAGCCTTGCCACCGTGGGCCGGCAGCGTGCCCGGGCCGGGCAGGCCCGGGCCGAACCGCGGCACCCGCGCCGGGCGGGACCGCGCCGGTGACGGATGACGACCCGCCGGCCGGCCGGGCACACCCCGGCCGCGGTCCAGCTCACCGTGATGGGCGTGGTCGGCCTGGTGGTCGGCGGGCTCACCGCGCTGGCCGGCACGCCGGCGCTGGCGCCGCTGGCCGGCTGGGACGCCGCCGCGCTGAGCTGGCTGGTGCTGGTCTGGCACAAGCTGTGGCCGATGGACGCGCGGCGCACGGCCCGGTTGGCGGTGTACGAGGACCCCAACCGGGCGGCGCGTGACGCGCTGCTGCTCGCCGCCTGCCTGGCCAGCCTGCTCGCCGTCGGCGTCGTGGTGACC
Source organism: Micromonospora sp. NPDC023633 (assembly GCF_040640035.1). Classification (NCBI taxonomy): domain Bacteria; kingdom Bacillati; phylum Actinomycetota; class Actinomycetes; order Micromonosporales; family Micromonosporaceae; genus Micromonospora; species Micromonospora sp. NPDC023633. Next base: position 1,492 of record NZ_JBFABB010000243.1, read on the forward strand.
CGCGCGCACGCCGGATCCGCCACGCCCGCCCGCAACGTCTACGGCGGGCTGGGCGTGCTGAGCGTGCTGCTGTCCTGGCTGGTGGTACACACCGTGTTCGCCGCCCGGTACGCGCGGATCTACTACACGGGGCCCGACGGTGGGATCGACTTCAACCAGCCCGAGCCGCCCCGCTACTCGGACTTCGCCTACCTGGCGTTCACCGTCGGGACGACGTTCCAGGTCTCCGACACGGCGCTGACCAGCAACGAGATGCGCCGGACGGCGCTGCGACACTCGATGGTGTCGTACCTGTTCGGGGCCTTCATCATCGCGGTCACGGTGAACCTGCTGGCCGGCCTGGCGAGGTGAGCCGGTGCCTGGCGGAAGTGGCGCCCGGCGAGAGGAGTAGTGCCGGACAGGCGGGCGCCCCCGTCGCGAACCGCGACCGGGGCGCCACGCAGAACCTGTCCGGTGGCCGGTCGGGCCCGAACCGGGCCGCGACCACCAGGCGGTCGATGTACGCCCGAACCGGGCGGGCATCTGCGCCGCGACCATCATACGATGAAACATCATCCGTTCGGCTGATTACGGTGCAAGTGTGGGCCAGCCCACCGCAGCGTCAGGCGGCCAGCTCCGCGTACCGCTTCTCCAGGTCGACCCGGGCCAGCGCCCCCACCAGCCAGGCCAGGCGCTCGGACTCGCCGCTGCCGGCCAGGCCCGCCAGGTCGTCGGCGGAGCGGCCCAGCCCGAGCCTGCGGGCCGCGACGAGCGCCCTGCGGTCCGCCACCGGCGCCACCTCCCGCCACAGCGCCTGGGCCTCGCGCAGGAACAGGTCCACCACCTCGGCGTCGACCCCGGGCAGCTCGGTGAGCAGTTCCCGCTCCCGAGCCGGGTCGTGGTGGGCCACCGCGCGCAGCCGGCGCAAATCGCCCCGGTAGCGCTCCACCACGGCCCGGGCCAGGTCGCCCAGGGTGTCGGCGAGCGCGTCGACGTCGCCGCGTTGGCCGCTGTCGCGCAGCACGCGGACCCGGTCGGCGTGCAGGGAGCGGGCCAGCCGGGCGGCGCTGTCCCAGCCAGCGGCGGGCAGGGCGTGCGCGCTGTCCACGGCACGCCGGAAGTCACCCCGGCGGGCCAGCAGCACGGCGAGGCAGAGCACCTGGAACAGGCTCGACGGGTTGTTGATCACCCGGAAGCCGTACTGCTCGGCGAAGCCGCGCCCGCTGCCGGCGAGCCGGCGTACCAGGCGTTTCCTGTCCTCGACGCGGGAAGTGGCTGTGGTCGGCATGCCGGCGACTACCCGTGCCGCGCCCGCCCACGCCTGCCCGCCTCAGCCGCGCCTGCCCCGTTTCAGTCGCTGCCCGCCTCAGCCGGCGCTGCCCCGTTCCGGTCGCGCCTGCCCGCCTCAGCCGCGCAGCCCGCCGCTGCGGTCGCGCGCCTTGAGGCGGGTGGTCGGCAGCGCCGGGGCGGGCAACGGCGGGGCGGGATCGTCGGCGACGACGCCGAAGCGCCGCCCGGCCATCCAGTCCTCCCGGGCGGCGGCCACCTCCTCGTGCGAGCGGCCGACGAAGTTCCACCACATCACCAGCGGCTCCTCGAACGGGGCTCCGCCGAGCAGCAGCAGCCGGCTCCCCGGCTCGCCCGTCAGGGTGAACCGCTCCCGGCCCGTGCCGAGGTAGAGCAGCGCCCCCGGGGCGATCGGCACCCCGTCGACCTCGGCGGCGCCGGACATGGCCAGCAGCCCGTACTCGAAGTCGGGACGCAGCGGCAGCGTGGCCGGCGCGGGCCCGTGCAGCTCCACCTGCGCGCCGAGCAGCGGGGTGTAGGTCAGGGCCGGGGACCGCTCGCCCGCGAGCTCGCCGACCAGCAGGGTGACGTCCAGCTCGCCGTCGCGCCAGCGCGGCAGGTCGGCGTGGTGGGCGAAGTCGGCGTCCCCGGCGCGGGCCGGGTCCGGCAGCGCCACCCAGAGCTGCACGCCGTGCATCAGCGGCGGATGCCGCTCGGGCGACCGCTCGGAGTGTGCGATGCCGTGCCCCGAGGTCATCACGTTGAGCTGGCCGGGGCGGATCGGCTGGACGTTGCCCAGGCTGTCCCGGTGCAGGATCTCCCCGTCGAGCAGCCAGGTCACGGTCTGCAGGCCCGTGTGCGGGTGCGGCGGCACCTCCATGCCGGGCCGCTCGGCCACGTCGTCCGGGCCGAAGTGGTCCACGAAGCACCACGCGCCGACCATCCGCCGCTGCCGCTGCGGGAGCAGCCGGCGAACGGTCGTGTAGCGGCCCAGCGGCACGTCGTGGCCCGGCAGCAGGACGCTGCCGGGATCGGCGGTCGCCACGCCGGGTGGTCGGGTCTCCGCGGGCATCTTCTCGGTACGCTCCACCGCCCGACTGTACGCCCGGACGAGGACACGAAGCCCCCGGCCGCCCACCGCCCAGCCGGCCCCGCCCCAGCTCGAACGCTTCCGGCATGCGTCGCCCCACACGCTCACCCGACTCCGACTCCGACTCCAGCTTGGCCGCCTCCGACTCCGACGTACTTCCGGCTTAATGGGCTGCGACTCAGGCTTGACCGACTACGGCTCCGGACATGCGTCTGGCCGGCACCCCGGGTGGGGTGCCGGCCAGCGGCGTCATTTCCCTGCTGGGTCAGCTGTTCCAGTGTTCGGCGACGAGGTC
>NZ_JBFABB010000244.1:0-4104 GCF_040640035.1 Micromonospora sp. NPDC023633
GCCCTGCTGCCCACGCCGAGCCACCGCGATCGTGCAGGCGATCCTCGTCCTGCACCACACCGAATCCAACCGCTACACAGGATGAAAAGGGCTCAATGGCATCATGGGCCGATGAACGATGGTCTCGATGCCGTGATCGCCAAGGTTCTCGACGGGGAGCCCGGGGCCGACGAAGCCCTGATCGCTGCCGGGCCCACCGGAGCGAAACGCGTCTTCGACCTCTACTACGGCACGGCCAGGGCGAACCTGGTCACGAAATCCACCGGCCGGGAGCTGGGCGACGGCTGGTCGGCCGCCCTGCACATCGCCGCCTCGGTCGCGCCCGAGGATTTCCTCGCCCAGCTGCCGAACCGCGTCGGCACCACGGAAATCGTGATCCTCGGCGACATCAACGACCCCCGCGCTACGCACATCCTCTGCGAGCAGGCTCGGCACAGGGACTTCCTGCACCGCGTCAACGCCGTCAGGGCACTGGCCAAGCACACCGGCCCGGCGAGCCGGGAGGCGGTCGAGCAGGCCCTCGCCGATGAGAACCTCGTGGTACGCAGTGCGGCGATCCGCTGCGTCGCCGACACGGATCCCAGCCGAGGCACGACCTTGTACGAGGCATTCCTGGCAGAGCCGCGCCTCACCCCACTCCTGCGGCAGGAGGCGCGGTGGGCGTTGTCCTACCTGCGTGAAGGCAGTCCTATACCGCTCCACCCGTGGTGAGGCCGGCCAGGTTGAGCCCGGCGGAGACGGCGAGGTCCTCGTCGACCTTCGCGACGAACGCGTCGACCAGAGCACGACTTCGCCACCGCGCAGACGACCAGCGCCATCCCGGTCCCGCGCCAAAGTAGTGCGACGGCCTGTCGGCCGTTCCCGTCGGTGTTCGCGGGTGGAACCATTCTCCCAAGTTGGACCTTGGCAGGGTCAGGTTGCCCTGTTGGTCGCGCTAGCCCAACACCTCGAAGGAGCCACCCATGGGATCCGACATCCACGCCTACGTCGAAACCCGCACCAACGGCACCTGGGCCTACGCCGGAGACAACACCTTCCCCGACAACGAGTTCCCCAAAGAAAAGCAGTGCCCGTTTGACGGCGCCCGCGACTACGGCCTATTCGGGTTCCTCGCCGACGTCCGGAACTACTCCGAGTCGCCGGTCATCGCCGAGCCGCGCGGCCTGCCCGCCGACGTGTCCGCCGAGGTTCGCGCCAAAAGCGACGACTGGAACGTTGACGGGCACAGCCACACGTGGCTGACCCTCGCTGAACTGCTGGCGTTCGACTACGACCAGACGTTCGCCGATCAGCGTGGTGAAGGTGAGCCGCAGGTGAAGACGGTTCGTGGGTTCCTCCACGACTGGTACTTCGGTCGGCTCGACCTGCTGGCGAAGCTGGGTGCCCCGGAGGACGTGCGCATCGTGTTCTGGTTCGACAACTAGCCGGTGGAAGCCCTCATGGCCCCAACTCGACCCCGCGCCGGAGGCATCCCGATGACCAACACCCTCGCCCCCGCCGTCTCGCGCAGCTGACCCAAGCACGATCCGGAGGTAGCCCAATGACCGACACCACCGCCCGCGCCCGCGCCGCCCACTACTTCGACCGGAACATCGCCCCCGCCGAACGGGCCGCCGGTCTTTCTGACGACATGACCGAAGCTGGACGCATCCGCTACATCCGTGACACCGCAGCCAACCCCGAGGCGGTGCGGCAGCTCACCGACATGTACCCCCGCATTGCCGCCGCCTGCTTCTCTTGTGGGGCGCCGGCAGCAATAGGTGTCCCTGACCGGTGAGAGCGATCCACCAGGATCCCGACGCACGACAATGACGCCAGCTCTCTCGCGGATCTCCAGTCGGGCACCCGGCTCCCAAGCCAGGGCACGCACGATGCCTCGATCACGGATCCGGTCACTGGCATCGACCGACGCGAGACGGTACACCTTGGCCTCGGACCGCTGCTGCGCAAGCGCTGGCATCGGCAACGGAGCCCGACGCAGCGGTGCATGGGCGTCACGCGGGTTGCTTCGACCACGGGCCGGCAGAAGGACTGGAGGAATGACAGAAGCCAAAGAAGAATCAGCCCACAGCGACCACCACCGCCAACCGACACAGGGCCGGTGAGGTTGGTCGCGAAGATCAGATTCACGTGGTCAAGGAGCCCTGACCACCAGTACGTAGAAGACGGCATGGATGCCGCAAGTTTGTGTCCGAGGGGGACTCGAACACCTGCACGTTTCACCTGTGCACCATTCCGGGTGCACATGCTTATAGATTACGGTACGGCCAGGGTTGGCTCAAGCCCGCACGCTCATTGCCGTCCGTAAGCATGCATAGCAGTTCGGGCACATAGGGTCGCAGCTTGTCAGGCCGGCTGGATCGCGGCATCACCCCTGTCATCGCCCGACGCGGAGTCGGCCACGGCTCCGGCCTCGGCACCCGACGCTGGGTCGTCGAACAGACCATCGCCCTGCTGCACTGGTTCCGCCGCCTACGCATCCGCCGGGAGATCCGCGACGACATCCACGAAGCGTTCCTCACCCTCGCCTGCGCCATCATCTGCTGGCGCAGACTCCAACGCTCAAAGAGTTAGGAGTTGTAAGTGGGGCTTCGTGTTCGAGGCCACCCCGCCCCTGGTCGCCGACGGGGAGTCAGGGCGTAGGCATGAGGCCGAAGGCGGCCAGCAGAGTTGGGATGGCCAGCAGGATCACGCCCAGCACCACGGGTGCCCCGAGCACGCCGAGGACGGCGACGCCTTTCCGAAGCCCGAAGCGCCGCGAGTAAGAGATTGTCAGGGCGCCGTAACCAATTGCAAGCACCAGGAAAAAGAGCACGTAACCGACTCCGGCGATATCGATCTGGTCGGCGGTACCCGCCAGGCCCGAGACCATGCCGACCGCTTGCGCCACGCTGCCGACGGCGTACACGCCCAGCATCGCAAACGCTCCCCACAACAACACGCCCAGAAGTGCCGGAGAAAGAACCTTCGGGCGTTCGACGACCGACAACAGTGCCACAGCCGCTCCCACCGCCTTCAGCCCGACGACAAGCCAGTTCATCACGGCGATCGCGGAAGCGTACTCGGCATAGGGGCCGTCGGCGAAGCGGTCGGTCGTCTCGAAGACGACGTTGACGACCGCGAACCCGATGCAGCAAAGGGCCATCAGACGAGCTATGACGACGACACCGGTGCCGGGCTGTGCAGGGGCTAGGGGACGATCGCTGGCGAAAGCCGTGGAAGTCATGCCGCCACTCAACACGAATCCTGCAACCGACTCCTCCCTCCCGCGAGGGAGATCGACATCGCGGGTTAGCGCTGGAGGGGGAGTCTCGGGAACGGGCGAAACGTGCGCGCGCTACGCCATATCGGCGTCACGACGAACATCTACAGCCACGTCATGCCGGCCGAACTGGCGCTGTCTCGCGAACACGGCGGCTTCGAGGTTGAGTAGTCGCGACGGGAGTAGGTGGACACGGCGGGTCCGAAGCTGCGGCCCCTCGCTTGTAAGTTCTGGGCTCTCCGTCCGCATCCGCAACCTCGGGCGATTGTCACTCCTGGCTGCCCCAGACCGTGGTGTTCGCCGAGGAGCTGAGCACTGACGTCGGCCCAGTGTGTAGCCGATCTGGTCTCCCAGGCAGGCCCCGAGCGCCCCGGTGGCGGCCACCGCTCAGAGCGGCAACTCGCCGTCGTGGGCTACCAGTCCGCCGATCAAGATCGCTGTCTCGCCGGGTACGACCAGCCCGAGCGGGGTCGAGGACTCCAGGGCCGGCAGCAGAAGCACCAGGGCCAAAACAAGAAGCGGCGGCAGCCCGGTGGGCGCCGTCAGCAACCTGTCCACCAACTCATTGTCGTCATTCGGGATGGACCGCGGCCACGAACGCCACCCAACAGCGGCCATAGGCCTCAAGGCGCGGCCACCACGACCTCGGCGACGTTCCCGCTGTAGCAGGTGGTGGTGGCGATGTTCGGGGCGGAAACCGTGTGGGCACCGTAAACGACGTAAGTTACGCCGGTCTGGAGGTTGCGGCACTGAGCCCTTTTCATCCTGACCTTGCAGGTCAGAGGCGGGGTGTGTAGCCCGGGGATCGATGAGGGCGAGGCTCCAGGTAAGACAGCAAATCG
>NZ_JBFABB010000245.1:0-4102 GCF_040640035.1 Micromonospora sp. NPDC023633
AAGAACCGACTCAAGAGCATCCAGTACCGCACCGACCTACTCGACGGCTTCCTCGCTCACACCGGACTGACACTCGAACCCGACACAACCTGACCATTCAAGATCTGTAGCCCCACCCATATCCCAGCCACCCCGACAAACACCGTCCCAAACGTGATTGCGATCGGCAGCCAGACCAGCGGTGGCTTCATGGACCAGAGCGCTATCGAGCCGATGGTCAGACCCATCATGAGCGGCCCGAGGAGCAGGCAGCGGTACCCGACGACCAGCAGCCGATATGCTCCCGTCGCCCGGATCCGTTCGACCGCCTTGTCGACCTCTGTCATGTCGGTGATCTTCCTGGATCACCGCAACTGTTCGGCTCCCGCTCGTCGTAGCCGCGAGCCTCGTTGTCGGTTGTCAAAGCCTGCGCCTGGCGGCCACGACCGGCCTGGGATTTAGAAGAAGATCGTGGATGGCTGGTCGGGTGCCTGCGGCCATGGTCGGCCCGTCTGGCGTTGTCGGGTGGCGTCGGTGTCAGCGGGTGGTCTTGGTTGTACGACTGGCTGTACAGCCGAACGGTTTTGGAAGGCGACTCAGGCAGGTTGGGGAGCGTGCCCTTGACCTGGACGTCCGTGTCGGTCACCTGCCGGACGACTCAAGATCAATGCACGTACTCTGCACGCCCCTGGCCTGGCGTCTTCGACTGCTGCATGAGACCGATGTAGCGCATCCGAGTCTGTTGAGCCTCATGCCCTCCGGTAACCGTCCGGGACGCTGGCCACTAGCCTGGCCAGCGCGCGTGGAACTACAAGTAGCGGCGGAAGCCTTGCGCCAGCGGCAGGAGACCACACGCCCGGTAGAAGGTGTGAACCTCTTCCTCCGGGGCCGCCAACAGTTGGACCTTGTAACAGCCAGCCGACTTGGCGAGCTGCATCGCAGCCTCCATCAGCTGTCTTCCCACACCGGTCCTACGGTGTGCTTCGGCAACCACAACGTTCTCGACGCCCAGAATGGACCGACCACCGCGAGTGAGATTGGGCAGCTCGATGCAGTCGGCGGTTCCGACCAGCACGCCGTCCAGGTCGGCGACCAGCACCGTGCGGCCCGGCTGCGCAGCGATTGCGGCCCAGATGCGGTGGGCGGACTCCGTCGGCACCGGCGCGTCCTCCGGGTTGAGCTCGCTATACAACGCCAGCAGCCCCGGCAAGTCAGGTTCGGTGGCTGGCCGGACAATGACCGTCACCCTTGAAGCCTAGCCAGGGGCTCCGCCGCTAACCGCCTGGGGCACTGGTTGCTGGAATGGCTGCCCGGTGGGGTGCGCGGTCGTCCAGCGGCGTACGGCTTACCGACCCCGGCCTTCGGGCCGGGGGCGGCTTGCCGTGGCGCCGGCTTTCCGCGCGCCTGGACCTTGGTACCCGGTGGCAAGCCGCGAAGCGGCGCGGCAGCCGATCGCCCCAACCCCCACGGCGGCCCTGACCCTCGCGATCGTCACAGGCCGCAAACCATTGGCCCCAGGGAAGACCCTCAGCCAAGATGCCCTACGTGGCCAAAGACGCGGATCTGCCTCTCGCCGACACGCTGGCGCTCGGGAAACTGGCCTACCTCCGCCAACGCTCACTGAGTAACCCGCGCTACCGAGACGCCAACTACGTTCGGCTCCACGTCACGCCGGGCTATCTCCGCTGGAGCCGGCCCTCAGTCTTTGATCCGCACTTGGAGTCGGTGCAGCGTAGCCTCGCCACCTTCGAAGGGCTCGCCAAGTGCCATGATCCGGAGGCCACCCATGCCTGGCGAGCAGTCCTCGCTGCCGTAGACCTCCTGTTAGCTGAGGGGCGGCACCGGACTGGGCATCGCATCCGACCAAGACGAATCTGATCGCTCGCCGTCGTCGGCCTGATGCGGCCCGCCGCGCCGGCCGATGCCGGCCGGAGGCCGCCAGCAGGCCGAGTGCGAGCGGGCCGCTGCGCCGCGCTCGCGCGGCGCCTTGATCCAAAGAACGAACAATTCGGCAAATGACCCGGGTAGCCACCTGAAACTTGACCGTCGGTCAAGCAGCGCCAGCCACCGCCAACTTGACCGATCTTGGTCCCCAGAACGGCGAAAGGGCCGATCCGATTTCCGGATCAGCCCTTTGACCTGCGTCGGGACGGCCGGATTCGAACCGACGACCCCTTGACCCCCAGGCAACCAACACAGGGCCCTGACCTGCTGTTCCATGGGTGTTGGCCTGCTAGAACGGTCCACCAACGTCCCTCCTCGTCCGCTGGCGTCCGTCCCGATCGTCACTCGGTTAGTCACCCGCCCACGGCACGGCATCGGGCACCCCGTGTGGAGTCCGAGCTATGCGGGAAAGACCACGCCGTCCGTCGTAATACGCGGCGGTGGTTCGAGCCTCACACCCAACGCGAGGCACACCGCCTGGGCAGCCGCAAACTTCACGTCACCGTCAGCCGTGTCCACCGGCATATCCACAATCTTCGTCACCGTCACCATGTAGCCGCCGGGTCGCCCCAAGCGGGCGAGCGCATACCACACGCCCTCAACCGCCTCAGCCACCAATCGATCATTGATCGGCCGATCGATCACAGCTCGCGGCCCATAGACATCCCACAACCAGGTAAAGGCATCCGGGGAGACGGCCACCTCATCACGGTCTGCCGGCTCGGCCGCGACAGCCACATCCGCCGCATGCCCAATCCGGCCAACCACCTGCCGAAGGCGAAACTCTCCCTGCACGGCCAGAGGATACCGGCACCGGTTCTTCGTCCCGAAAGAACAAGCGTGGCTCAACGGCCTGGCAGGATGTGCGGCGCGAGCTTTGGAAACGGTCCACAAAGTCTCTCAATATCCGGCCATGTCCGTAGACGTCGTCACTCAGATCGTCACCCAACGGTCGCCGACGCAGGACCAGGCGGCCCGCACTGCCGTGGTGACATCATTGAGGTATGCCCGTAATTGAAGTTGTGCTTGGTGATATCACTAGCGAGGACGTCGACGCCATCGTTACCGCAGCCAATGAGTCACTGTTAGGTGGCGGCGGTGTAGATGGGGCGATTCATCGTGCGGCAGGACCGCGACTGGCCCAGGCGGGTGCCGCGCTCGCACCCTGCGATGCCGGCAATGCAGTCGCCACACCGGCGTTCGACCTGGACCCACCAGTACGCCATGTCATTCACACCGTCGGCCCCGTGTGGGAAGGCGGTGACTATGGTGAGGCTGACATCCTGACGTCGTGCTATCGGCGTAGCCTTGAGGTTGCCGACGAGGTCGGGGCCCACAGCGTTGCCTTCCCAGCTATCGCCACTGGCGTATACGGCTTCCCGCCTGCGCAAGCAGCAAAGATCGCGATCTCGACCATCAGAGCAACGCCTACAGATGTCGAGCACGTCCGCTTGGTCGCCTTCGACGAAGAGACGTACGAGATGCTGGCTGCGGCAGTGCAGGCGTGACCGGCGGCGATACAAACGCCCCAACGGGACGCCTTGCCATCCCGTTCGCCGTCGACCCGCCCTCCTGGGGAGCGGGCCACCGCCCGGCCCGCCACGTCAAGACGGCCTTGACGGCTCGTACGGACGCTGGCGGGTCGGGCGGTGGTCTGCTCGGCTCGCCCGGGTCGATGGCGGGCGGGATGGCTCCCACCGCAACCACCCACGGACCGCAACGCGCCGACGGTGCCCCGGCCATCCTGGAGCCGGAGCGCCCCCGCCGGAGGCGCAGTAACCGCAACCCCGCGACCACCGCCAGCTCGCCAACGCGGCCGGCATGCGCTCCCCTACGCCGCGCGGGCTCGTGGCCGCGCGGCCCGGCCGGCTGCCGGCCCACCACCACCCGGCCAACGCCGCTGTCGTGCTGCGGCGGCCCCTTCGGGCTTCACGCTCTCCGCGCCAGCCGCCGGGCGTGTTGCGTGGCCGACGTGGAGCGACAGCGGAGCGACGGACGCGCGCCCTGGCGGCGGCGCGTGCGGCCCGTTCAGGGCCGCCTTGAAGACGTACAGAAAGTTCTCACCACTTCGCCGGCAGGCGCCTTGTCCCGTCACGGGAGATGCTTGACACTCGCGTCCCACCAGATGCTTGACATGATCATTATCCGGTTTCTTCATCGCGTGATGGTTGCGGTCATC
>NZ_JBFABB010000246.1:0-3953 GCF_040640035.1 Micromonospora sp. NPDC023633
GCTACGGCGACCACCTATATCTACACATAGCACATAACCCTCTTTCCCACCACGACGCTCTTCCGATGAGGTCCAGGACCGAGGGCGCGCCGCGCAGCGCGGCGACCACGGCGTTGACGGCCTCCCGGCCGGCCGGGGCGGCCAGCCAGTCCCGCTGGGCCACGGCGAGTTCCGCCGGGCCGGTCGCCGGACCGGCCGGCCACGGGGGTCGCGCCCCGGCGCCCGCCGCCTCGCTGCCGTAGGCGCGGCCCAGGTCCCGCACGATGACGCTGAACGACCAGTCGTCGCAGACGATGTGGTGGGCGACCAGGAGCAGCGCCCGCCCGTCGTCGGCGGCGACCAGCCGGGCGCGCAGCAGCGGGCCGGCGGCGAGGTCCATCGGGGTACGCGCCTCGGCGGCGGCGAGCTGGTCGAGCTGCGCGCCGAGCGGCACCCCGGGACGGGGCGGGGCGACGACCATCGGCAGGTCGAGGTCGTCCCGGACCCGCTGCACCGGGCCGTCCGGGGTCGACGGGAAGACGGTGCGCAGCGCCGGATGCCGGGCCACCACGCGGCGCAGCGCCCGGCCGAGCGCCTCCGGGTCGGTCCCCGCCGGCAGCCGGATCGCGAACGACACCAGGTAGGAGGTGTCGGCCGGGTCGAGCTGGTGCAGGAACCACAGCCGGGTCTGCGCGGCGGAGAGCGGGGCGTTGTCCACGGGCGCGACCGGGCGCGTACCGCCCGCCGGTGGGCGCCCCGGCCCGTTGGCGGGAGCGGCCCCGGCCGTCGCCGCGTCGGCGGTCGCGGTCTCTGTGGCGGGCCCGGCGGCGGCTCCGGTGGGTCCGGCGGCTTGGCGCAGGTCGTCGAGGTGGCCGGCGAGGGCCGCCACCGTGGCGTGCGTGAACAGCGCCGCCGGAGCGACCGGCAGGCCCGTCACGGCGGCGAGCCGGGTGGCGCAGCGCACGGCCAGCAGGGAATCGCCGCCGAGGGCGAGGAAGTCGGCGTCCGCCCGGCCCACGGGCAGGCCGAGCACGTCCCGCCAGACGGCGGCGACCGTGGCGGCGGAGCCGGCGAGCGGCGCACCGTCGGCGTCGGTCGCGGCGACGGCGACGGCGACCTCCGGGGCGGGCAGCGCCGCCCGGTCCACCTTGCCGTTGGGGGTGGTCGGCAACCGGTCCAGCCAGACGACGGCGGACGGCACGAGCGGGGCGGGGACCGTCTCCCGCAGCAGTTCCCGCGCGTCGTCGCGGCGCTCGCCGACGAGGTAGCCGACCAGCAGCGGGTCGCCGCTCGGCCCGGTCCGCACCGCGGCGGTCGCCTCGCGGACGCCGGGCAGGGCGGCCAGCCGCGCGGCCACCTCGCCCAGCTCGATGCGGTATCCGCGCAGCTTCACCTGGTCGTCGAGCCGGCCGAGGAACTGCAGTTGCCCGTCCGGGCGCAGCCGGACCCGGTCGCCGGTGCGGTACATCCGCTCCCCCGGGCGGAACGGGTCGGGCAGGAAGCGCGCGCGGGTCTCCTCCGGCCGGTTGAGGTATCCCCGGGCCAGCCCGGCGCCGGCCAGGTACAACTCTCCCGGCTCTCCGGGCGGCACCGGCCGGCCGTCCGGGTCGAGCAGGTAGACGCGGGTGTGCGGCAGGGGACGGCCGATCGGCGGGTCTCCCCCGTCGGCCGGCACCTCCGCCCACGTCGAGTAGGTGGTGTCCTCGGACGGCCCGTAGAGGTTGCAGAGCCGGCGTACGTGCGGCCGGGCGAGCACCCGGGCGGCGAGCGCGGCAGTCAACGGCTCGCCGGCGAGGCAGACGGTGCGGACGCCTTCCGGCAGCGCGCCGGCCGCGAGCAGCTCGCTCATCGCCGACGGCACGGTGTTGACCAGGGCGACGGGCAGCCGGCCGGCGTCCGGCGCGGCCAGCGCCAGCGCGTCGCGCACGAGCACCACCCGCCCGCCCCAGCAGAGCGGGCCGAAGAGCTCGAAGACGGACAGGTCGAAGCAGACGGACGTGGCGGCGAGCACGCCGCCCAGCTCGACGTCCGTGAAGGTCTCCCGGGTCCAGTGCATGAGCACGGAGGCCGAGCGGTGCTCGATGGCCACGCCCTTGGGCCGGCCGGTCGAGCCGGAGGTGTAGATGACGTACGCCAGGTCGGACGGGTCGGCGGGCAGGTCGGGCCGAGTCGCCGGCCGGGCGTCGAGGTCGACGTCGTCGAGCCGGAGCGCGGCGTCGGCGAACCGGTCGGCGAGGTCGGCCACCGTCAGCACCAGCCGGGCCCCGGAGTCCTCGGTCATGAAGGCGACCCGGGCGGCCGGGTAGGCCGGGTCCAGCGGCACGTAGCAGGCGCCGGCCTTCAGCACGCCCAGCAGCGCGACCACGAGCCGGGAACTGCGGGGCAGGCAGACGCCGATGCGGTCCCCCCGACGCACCCCCCGGTCGACGAGGAGCGCGGCCACCCGGTTGGCCGCCTCGTCCAGTTGGCCGTAGGTGAGGACCTGCCCGTCGCACCACACGGCGTCGGCGTCCGGGGTTCGGTCGGCCTGGGCCTCGACCATGCGGTGCAGGGTGTCGACGGTGGCCGGGCGGACGTTCGGGCGGGACGGGGTGGACCGGCGGACCGGCCCGGCGGAGCGCGCGGGTGCGCTCACCTCGAACCGCAAACTGGCATGACGCGTCCCACCGAGCACTCCCCCCACTACCTACGGTGATCGGCCGTGCGCCTTGTGCCAGGTCGACGACCGGAGACGATGACACATCGTGACCATGAGCCACCGAGCCATCGCTCTCCGCAGAGAGAGTCCACGACCGCCGATTCCACTGCCAAGATGTCTCTCAGCATTCGGGACGTCGGTGGCGCCTTCGTGGAATCCCAGTTTCGGCCGTTCCCGCGGACGATCAGGCCGCCGCCGGGTGCGCCACCACGGCAGACGGCCCGTCGCGCGATCGGCGGACCAGATCCGAGGGCCGGGCGACTGTCAGGAATCAGGCAGCCTCCCCGGCCGCCGACGCCCGGCCCGCAACCGACGATCCTCACGCGACCGGAGGAAAGCGTTTACCATGAACTTTGCATCGACGAATGTGGATTGCTAGCGGCCTAGACGGGGCGGGCGGGCTCGGGATCCGGATCGACAACCGCGGGGACACCAGCCAGTGGACCCGCAACGTCCGGATCGACAGCGCGTACCTCTCCGGCGCCAGCTCCCACGCGGTCGAGACGTACGGCGTGGACGGGCTGACCATCGGCACCGTCACCGCGCGCGACGTGGGCGAGTCGGGCCTGCTGCTCAACCAGACCGTCAACGCCACGGTCACCACCGTCGACGCCGAGAACGCCGGCGCCGGCACGGGGTACGCCGCCTTCCGGATGGCCAACCGCAACAGGCGCGTCGCTCCGGCTACCCGACCAACGTCCGGGTGGGCACCGTCCGGGCGCGCGGCGGCGGCCGAGGGATCTTCTGCGTCTTCGAGTCCGGCGGCGCCGTCATCGACCGGGTGGACATCGCCGACACCGGCAACAACGCGATCCTGATCGAGAACTGCCAGGGGGTGGACATCGCGGCCGGCGGCGGCACGATCAGCGGCGGCGGCGAGGTGCGGCTGGCCGAGCGCTCCGAGTTCCCCGGCAACCGGGACATCACGCTGCGCAACTTCACCCTGGTGAACAGCCGGATCGTGGAGAACCCCTGCGCGGACAACCTGACCATCAGCAACGTCGGCCTGAGCAACTCCACGATCGCCCGCTGCTGACCGGGCCGGGCCCGGCACGGTCGTCCGGGACCGCTCCGGCCGTCCGGTGGTCCGGTCCGACCGGGCGCCGGATGGTCGGGCGGGGCGCGGACGCCGCGCGGGCGGACCGCGCCCCGCCCTCCCGTCCGGGCGGTCCCGGCCCCGAGGGGGGTGTCCCTATGGGTTTCGTCAAGCGGGGACGGGGCTGGTCGGGCGTGGCTGGTAAGGGATCTTGTCGCGGAGCATGGCGAACAGGACGTC
>NZ_JBFABB010000247.1:0-3910 GCF_040640035.1 Micromonospora sp. NPDC023633
CACCCAACAACTCCGGCAAATCCACCAACCCACCCCACCGCAACGGCAACTCCAAACCCACCACCCGACCCAAACCCCACACCGCAGCACCCGCGACATCGGCCAACACGTCCGAGCCGCCGACCGACACCGCCCCGCGCGTCAGCCACCACAGCCGGCCCGTCCCACCGACCTCGGCCAGCGCCTGCACCACGGCCAGCGCCGTCGACACCTCGGCGGCGGCCGGGACCGCGGACGACTCCCGCGGATCGGCCAGCGACAGCAGGGACACCACGGCGGCGTCCCGGCCGTCGGATCCCATCGCCTCCCGCAGCAGCTGCGCCACCCGGTTCCGGTCCGCGCCGGCCGGGACCAGCACCGGGACCGCCCGGTCGGCCCGGGCGGCCAGGGCCGCCGCCACCGGGTGGTCCTCCTGCCCCGGCGCCATCAGCAGCAGCCAGGTGCCCGCCAACGTCGCGGACTCCGGCACGGCGGCCGTACGCCACGTCGCCCGGTACCGCCAGGAGTCGACGGCGACCCGCTGCTGCGTGGCCCGCCGCCACCGGGCGAGCTTGGGCAGCAGCGCCGTGGACGGCTCGTCCGCCTCCACCGCCAACTCGTCGCCCAGCACGGCGAGGTCACCGGACTCGACCGCCGCCCAGAACTGCTCGTCGGACGGGGCGTTGGCCCCCTCCGGAGCCGGGGCGGGCTGGGGATCCTCCAGCCAGTAGCGCTGCCGGTCGAAGGCGTAGGTGGGCAGCTCGACCACCCGCGGCCGGGCGCCGGCCTGGTGGAGGTACGCGGCCCAGTCGACGGGCACGCCGGCAGCCCAGAGCTGCCCGACGGCGGCGGTGAGGGTGGTGACGTCGGACTGGTTGCGGCGCAGCGTGGCGACGTACCGCACGTCGTCGGCGGCTTCCGCCTCGGCTGCCATGGCGGTCAGTACGGCGTCCGGGCCGACCTCCAGGAACGTGTCGACCCCCTGCTCCCGCAACGCCGCCACACCATCGGCGAACCGCACCGGCTGCCGCACATGCCGCACCCAGTACTCCGGCTCCACCAACTCCAACGCATCCGCCACCGCACCGGTCACATTCGACACCACCGGAACCCGCGGCACCCGCCAATCCAGCCCCGCCACCACCGACCGGAACTCGTCCAGCATCGGCTCCATCAACCGCGAGTGGAACGCGTGACTGACCGACAACTCCTTGACCCGCCACCCCCGCTCACGGCTGGCGGCCACCACCAACGCGACCTCGTTCGCGGCACCCGACACCACCACCGACGCCGGACCATTCACCGCCGCCACGTCCACCGCCGCACCCGACGCCTCGATGACCTCCCGCACCGCATCCTCGGCCGCGCCGACCGCCGCCATCACCCCACCGGACGGCAACGCCTGCATCAACCGACCCCGCGCCGCCACCAACACACACGCATCCGCCAGGGACACCATCCCCGCCACATACGCCGCGGTCACCTCACCGATCGAATGACCCGCGAGGTAGTCCGCCCGCACACCCCACGACGCAAGCAGCTCCCACAACGCCACCTCCACCGCGAAAAGACCGGCCTGCGCGAACACGGTCTGGTCCAGCAGAGCCCCGTCGGCGGAGCCCGCCTCGGCGAACACCACCTCCCGCAACGGACGCGGCAGATGCGCATCGATCTCGGCGCACACCCCGTCGAAAGCCGAAGCAAAGACAGGGAACGTGTCGTACAGCTCCCGCCCCATCCCGACGCGCTGCGAACCCTGACCCGTGAACAACACCGCCCGACGACCCGCCGACACCACACCCGACACCGACGACCGCCCCTCGGCCACCACCGACAGACCCGCCGTCAGTTCCTCGACCGAGCCACCCCACACCACCGCACGGTGCTCCAACGCCGCCCGCGTCGTCGCCAACGACCACGACACATCCACCGGCGACACGGACCGACCCGACACGAACGACGCCAACCGCGCCGCCTGACCCGCCACACCCCGCTCAGAGCGCCCCGACACCAACCACGGCACCGGCAACCCCACGCCTCCCGCAGAGGCTGACGCCGGAACCGGCTCCGCGTCCCCCGAGCCGGTCCGGCCGGTTTCGCCGCGCGTCTCCGCAGCCGAAGCGGCCACGGGCTCCACCGCCGCAGCCACCGCCTCGCCCGCCGACGCCGCCACAGGCTCCGGCTCCGGCTGCTCGATGATCACGTGCGCGTTCGTGCCGGAGATGCCGAACGACGACACGCCCGCCCGACGCGGACGCCCCACCCCCGGCCACGCCCGCGACTCGGTCACCAACTCCACCGCACCCGACGACCAGTCCACATGCGACGACGGCGCGTCGACGTGCAACGTCGCCGGGACCACACCCGCCCGCATCGCCAAGATCATCTTGATGATCCCCGCCACCCCGGCAGCCGCCTGCGTGTGACCGATGTTCGACTTCACCGACCCCAACAACAACGGCACATCCCGACCCTGCCCGTACGTCGCCAGCAGGGCCTGCGCCTCGATCGGGTCACCCAGCGTCGTGCCCGTACCGTGCGCCTCCACCACGTCCACGTCGGCCGCCGACAGACCCGCCGACGCCAACGCCTGCCGGATCACCCGCTGCTGCGACGGACCATTCGGCGCCGTCAAACCATTCGACGCGCCGTCCTGGTTCACGGCGCTGCCGCGCACCACCGCCAGGACCCGACGACCGTCACGCCGCGCGTCCGACAACCGCTGCACCACCAGCACGCCCACGCCCTCGGACCAGCCGGTCCCGTCCGCCGCGTCCGAGAACGACTTGCAGCGGCCGTCGGCGGACAGGCCGCCCTGGATCGAGAACTCGGCGAACGTGGCCGGTGAGGCCATCACGGTGACGCCGCCGGCCAGGGCGAGATCGCACTCCCCGGACCGCAGGGCCTGCGCCGCCAGGTGCAGCGCCACCAGCGACGACGAACACGCCGTGTCGACCGTGACCGCCGGCCCCTCGAAGCCGAACGAGTACGCCACCCGGCCCGACAACACGCTGGTCGCGTTGCCGGTGAGCAGGTGGCCGCCGACCTCCTGGGCACGACCCACCGATCCGCTGGCGTACCCCTGGAAGCTGGCGCCGGCGAAGACGCCGACCGCGCCGCCCCTCAGGCTGGTCGGGTCGATGCCCGCCGACTCGACCGCCTCCCACGACGTCTCCAACAGCAGCCGCTGCTGCGGGTCCATCGCCAGCGCCTCGCGGGGCGAGATGCCGAAGAACTCGGCGTCGAACTCACCGGCGTCGTAGACGAAGCCGCCCCTGCGGACGAAGGACGTGTCGGACAGGCCGCTGCTGAGGAAGCTGTCCCAGCCCCGGTCGAGGGGGAACTCGGAGATGCCGTCGCGCCCCGCGGAGAGCAGTTGCCACAGCTCGTCCGGAGTTCCGACGCCACCCGGAAGGCGGCAGCCCATTCCGACGATCACGATCGGGTCGTCGTCCACTGCGGCGACCCTGCGGTCGGCCGGCGCGTCGCCCGAGGCGCCGAGCACCGTCTCCCGGATGAAGACGACCAGGGCGGCCGGCGTCGGGTGGTCGAAGACGAGGGTGGAGGGCAGTGCGAGACCCGTTTCGGCGGTCAGCCGGTTACGCAGCTCGACGGCGGTGAGCGAGTCGAAGCCGAGGCGCTGGAACGCCCGGTCCGGCGGCACCGCCTCCACGGTGGCATGGCCGAGCACCGCGGCGACCTGGGAGCGTACGAGGTCCAGGAGGGACGCCTCGACCTCCGGCGGCGTCAGGGCCGCCAGCCGGTCGCGGAGTGCGGAGGCCTGGTCGGCGGGGCCGGCTTCGGTGCGGGCCGCGGCCTCGATCGCCGCCTGCGCTTCGGGGATGTCGGTGAACAGGCGAGACGGACGCAACGCCGTGAACGACGGCACGAACCGATCCCACCGCACATCCGCCACCACCACCTGCGCCTC
>NZ_JBFABB010000248.1:0-3804 GCF_040640035.1 Micromonospora sp. NPDC023633
GCGGCCTGCGTGTGCCCGATGTTCGACTTCACCGACCCCAACAACAGCGCCCGCTCCCGACCCTGCCCATACACGGCGAGCAACGCCTGCGCCTCAATCGGATCACCCAGGGTCGTACCCGTACCGTGCGCGTCAACCACATCCACGCTCGACGCCGGCACACCCGCCGACGCCAGCGCCGCCCGGATCACCCGCTGCTGCGACGGACCATTCGGCGCCGTCAGACCATTACTCGCGCCGTCCTGATTCACCGCCGAACCCCGCACCACCGCCAACACCTGATGCCCATGACGACGCGCGTCCGACAACCGCTCCACCAGCAGCACCCCGACGCCCTCGGCCGGGCCGAACCCGTCCGCCGAGGCCGCGAACGCCCGGCACCGCCCGTCCGCCGACAAGGCCCGCTGCTGGGAGAACTCCACGAACCCGCCCAGCGACGGCATCACCGTGACACCACCGGCCACCGCCAGCGAACACTCACCCAGCCGCAGCGACTGGATCGCCGAGTGCAGCGCCACCAACGACGACGAGCACGCCGTGTCCAGGGTCACGGCCGGGCCCTCGAATCCGAACACATAGGACACCCGCCCGGACGCCACACTGCCGGTGTTGCCGGTGAACACATAGCCCGCCGAATCACCACCGGCCAGCAACCGAGGCCCGTACTCCTGCGCGATGGCCCCGACGAAGACACCAGTGTCGCTGCCCCGCAGGGACACCGGATCGAACCCGCCGCGCTCGAGGACCTCCCACACACACTCCAGCAACAGACGCTGCTGCGGGTCCATCGCCAGCGCCTCCCGCGGCGAGATACCGAACAACCCCGCGTCGAACCCGGCCGCGTCGTGCAGAAAGCCGCCACCGCGCTGATAGAACGACCCCGGCCGCGCGCCCTCCGCGTCGAACAGCCCCTCCACGTCCCAGCCCCGATCGGCCGGAAACCCGCCGATCCCCTCGCCGCCGGAGACCAGCAACTCCCACAGCGCCGCCGGCGAGTCCACCCCGCCGGGGAACCGGCACGCCATCGACACGATCGCGATCGGGTCCTCGAGCGCGACCGTCCTCGGCCGCGGTTCGGCCGGCGTCGGCGCGGCGCCGGCGGTGAGCTCGGTCAGGAGATGCGCGGCGAGCGCGGCGGGCGTCGGGTAGTCGAAGATCAGGCCGCTCGCCAGCCGGAGCCCGGTCGCGGCGTTCAGCCGGTTGCGGAGTTCCATCGCGGTCAGCGAGTCGAGCCCCGCCTGGCTGAAGGTCGCATCCGCGTCGATCCTGTCCGGGGTCTGCTGCCCGAGTACCACGGCGGAGTGGCCGCGAACCAGGTCGAGCACGGCCTGGTGCCGTTCCGGCTCGGGCAGGGCGGTGAGCCGACGGCGCCAGCCGGACTGCTCGCGGGTGGCGGCGCGCCGGCGCCGGGGACCGTTCTGCAGCTTGGCGGCGATGGGGTTCGGATGGTTCCCGGTGGTGGCGGCGTCGAACATCGCCAGGCCTTGCGCGGTGGTGATGGGCAGGATTCCGGCCCGCGCCAGTCGCTCGCTGTCGGCGTTGCCGGTCATCGTGCTGCGCTGTTCCCAGAAGCCCCAGGCGATCGATACCGCCGGCAGCCCGTGGCGGCGCCGGTGCCGGGCCAGCGCGTCCAGGAAGACGTTGGCCGCCGCGTAGTTGGCCTGCCCGGCGCTGCCCAGGGCGCCGGCGACCGACGAGAACATGACGAACGCCGTCAGGTCCATGTCGCGGGTCAGCTCGTGCAGGTTCCAGGCCGCGTCGACCTTGGGCCGCAGCACCACGCCCACCTGCTCCGGAGTCAGCGCCTCGAACACCCCGTCGTCGAGTACGCCGGCCGCGTGCACCACCGCGTCGATGGCCCGGTCGTGCAGAACAGCGGCCAGGGCGGCCCGGTCGGAGGCGTCACAGGCCACCGCCTCGACGCGGTCACCGTAGTCCGCGCCCAGCCCGGCGTCGGTGCCCGCGCGGGACAGCAGCAGCACCGACGCGGGGGTCGTCTCCAGCAGGTGCCGGGCCACCTGCGAACCGAGCACGCCACCACCCCCGGTGACCAGCACCCGCCCCGACACCACCCGCGGCATCGTCACCACGATCTTGCCCACATGCCGCGCCTGCGCCATGAACCGCAACGCATCCCGGATCTCCCGCACGTCGAACGCCCGCACCGGCGGCAACCGGAACACACCCTCGGCGAACAGCCCCATCACCGTCCGCAGGAGCCGGCCGACGCGGTGCTGATCCGCCACCCCGAGATCGAACGCGGTGTAGGAGACGCCCTGCGGTTCGCGGATGTCGGTCTTGCCCATCTCGACGAACCGGCCACCGGGCTTCAGCATCCGCAGCGACGCGTCCACGAACTCACCCGACAGCGAGTTCAGCACCACATCCACCGGCGGGAACTCGTCGGCGAAGTCGGTGGTCCGCGACGACGCCAGACGCGGCTGCGGCAGCGGCACGTCCGGCCACTTCCACGGCGACGCAGTCGCGTACACCTCGGCGCCGAGGTGCGCGGCGATCTGCACGGCGGCCGATCCCACGCCTCCGGCGGCGGCATGCACCAGCACCGACTCACCACGCCGCAGACCGGCCACATCCACGAGCGCGTAGAACGCCGTCGTGAAGGCCACCGGCACCGACGCCGCCTGCGCGAACGACCACCCCACCGGAATCGGCGCCAGCATGTGCTCCGGCACGACCACCACCGACCCAAAAGCACCGGCGAACAGGCCCAAAACCCGATCGCCGGGCCGGAACGCGTCCGACGCCGACTCCACCACCACCCCGGCACCCTCGGACCCGATCCCGACCTGGTCGACCATGCCCAGCGTCAACACGACATCCCGCAGGTTCAACCCGGCGGCACGAATCTCGACCCGCACCCCACCGGGAGCCAGCGGCACCCGACCGGCATCGCTGGGCACCGCCGCCACCGCATCGAACGACCCGCCCTCACCGACCACATCCACCAGCCAGTCACCATCGGGCAGCACCACCGTCGCCGGCGAGACGGCCGCGGTCAGCGGCGCCCACCACGACCCGTCGCGCACCGCCACCTGCGACCCCCGAGCGGCCGCCTGCTGCACCAGACCGTCGTCGAACACGTCGACATCCAGCAGCACGAAACGATCCGGATGCTCGACCTGCGCCGACCGCACCAAACCCCACACCGGCGCCTGCACCAGATCGACATCCTCGATGTCGTCCACCGCGACGGCACGCTCGGTGACGACGACGAGGCGCTCGTCGTCGGCCGGGTCGCTCGACAGCCATCGCTGGCACGCCTCGCGGACCGCCTGTACGACCTCGTACACGGCCGCGGTCCGGTCCGCCGCGGTCGGCCGCGGGCATTGCAGGACGGTCGTGGACAGCGCCGGGGCGTCCGCGGCTTCGGCCGCCTGCCAGCGCAGTGCCAGCAGCGGGATCTCGGTCGGCAGGGCCGCGGGCCGCAGGACGATCCGTCCGATGGTCAGCAGCGGCGTCCCCTCGGCCGAGGCGACGGTGACGCAATGCTCGGCCGTCACCCGGGTCTGCGCGGTGCCGGACGTGGCCCTGTCGTGGAGTTCGACGTTGTGGAAGGAGAACGGCAGCACCACCTCGGCCGGGGCGGTGGTCGGGTGCAGGGCGGCGTCGAGCAGGGCCGGGTGCAGCAGGTAGCCGCCGGTGTCGAGGCCGTCGACCGCGATCTCGGCGTAGCGGTCGCCGTCGTGCCGCCACAGGCGTTGCAGGCCCTGGAAGGCGGGCCCGTAGTCGTAGCCGCGGGCGCTGAGCGTTTCGTAGAAGTCGCCGGCGTCGAGCGGCGTCGCG
>NZ_JBFABB010000249.1:0-3683 GCF_040640035.1 Micromonospora sp. NPDC023633
AGCCGGCACCCGCACCAGCCACTTCGCACAACTTCGCCCCGCCGGATAGATCCGACGGGGCGAAGCAGTAGAACCCAAATTAACCAACAGCATCCACCCGCGCCGGGCCCTTCGTCGCGTACGTCCTAGCTGTCGCCGCCGGTCTCGCCGACCGGGGCCGCGTTGACGTCCTCGATGGCGTACTTCTTGGCCGCCTCGGCCGGCACGCTCGCCGGTACCGTGCCGCGCAGGGCCAGCTGCCGCAGCGTCGCGACCACCACCGACTCGGCGTCGACGTGGAAGTGCCGGCGCAGGGCGTGCCGGGTGTCGGACATGCCGAACCCGTCCGTGCCGAGGGACGTGTAGTCACCCGGCACCCAGCGGGCGATCAGGTCCGGCACCGCGCGCATCCAGTCGCTGACCGCGACCTTCGGGCCCTCGGCGTCGGCCAGCTTCTGCTGGATGTACGGCACCCGCTGCTCCGCGCCCGGGTTGAGCAGGTTGTGCTCCTCGCACTGCACCGCGTCCCGGCGCAGCTCCGTCCAGGAGGTCACCGACCAGACGTCGGCGGCCACGCCCCAGTCCTGGGCCAGCAGCTGCTGCGCCTTGAGCGCCCACTGCATGCCGGTGCCCGAGGCGAGCACGTTGGCCTTCGGCGCGTCGTCGCCCACCGACGGGGCGGGGGAGTAGCGGTAGATGCCCTTGAGCACGCCCTCGACGTCCACCCCCTCCGGCTCCGCCGGCTGGAGGATCGGCTCGTTGTAGATCGTCAGGTAGTAGAAGACGTTCTCCTGCGCCTCGCCGTACATCCGGTGCAGGCCGTTCTCCACGATGTGCGCGATCTCGAACGCGAACGCCGGGTCGTACGCGACCACCGCCGGGTTGGTGGCGGCGATCAGCAGCGAGTGGCCGTCCTCGTGCTGGAGCCCCTCGCCGTTGAGCGTGGTCCGGCCGGCGGTGGCGCCGAGCAGGAAGCCCCGGGCCATCTGGTCCGCGGCGGCCCACAGCCCGTCGGCGGTGCGCTGGAACCCGAACATCGAGTAGAAGATGTACATCGGGATCATCGGCTCGTCGTGGGTGGCGTACGCCGAGCCCGCCGCCGTGAACGAGGCGACCGAGCCGGCCTCGTTGATCCCCTCGTGCAGGATCTGCCCGCCGACGGCCTCCTTGTACGACAGGAACAGCTCCCGGTCGACGGAGGTGTACCGCTGGCCGTGCGGCGAGTAGATCTTCTGCGTCGGGAAGAGCGAGTCCATGCCGAAGGTGCGGGCCTCGTCCGGGATGATCGGCACCCAGCGCTTGCCGAACTCCTTGTCCTTCATCACGTCCTTGAGCAGGCGGACGAAGGCCATCGTGGTGGCCACCTTCTGCTTGCCCGAGCCGCGCTTGACGTCGGCGAAGCGCTCCGGGCCGGGGATGGCCAGCCGCTTCTGACCGGACCGCCGCGACGGCAGGTAGCCGCCGAGCTGCTGGCGCCGCTCCTTGAGGTAGGCGATCTCCTCGGACTTCTCGCCCGGGTGGTAGTACGGCGGCAGGTAGGGGTTGTCCTCCAGCGCCTTGTCCGGGATGTCCAGGTAGAGCCGGTCGCGGAAGGTCTTCAGGTCCTCCAGCGTCAGCTTCTTCATCTGGTGGGTGGCGTTGCGGCCCTCGAAGTGCGAGCCCAGCGTCCAGCCCTTGATCGTCTTGGCCAGGATCACGGTCGGCTGGCCGGTGTGCTCCATCGCCGCCTTGTAGGCCGCGTAGAGCTTGCGGTAGTCGTGCCCGCCCCGCTTGAGGTTCCAGATCTCGTCGTCGCTGAGGTCCTCGACCATCTTGCGGGTCCGCTGGTCGCGGCCGAAGAAGTGCTCCCGGACGTACGCCCCGGACTCCGCCTTGTAGGTCTGGTAGTCACCGTCGGGCGTGGTGTTCATCAGGTTGACCAGCGCGCCGTCGGTGTCGGCGGCGAGCAGCGGGTCCCACTCCCGGCCCCAGACCACCTTGATGACGTTCCAGCCGGCGCCCCGGAAGAACGCCTCCAGCTCCTGCATGACCTTGCCGTTGCCGCGCACCGGCCCGTCGAGCCGCTGGAGGTTGCAGTTGATCACGAAGGTGAGGTTGTCCAGCTCCTCGCGGGCGGCCACACCGATCGCGCCGAGCGTCTCCGGCTCGTCCATCTCGCCGTCGCCCAGGTACGCCCACACGTGCTGGTCCGAGGTGTCCTTGATGCCCCGGTGGTGCAGGTAGCGGTTGAACCGCGCCTGGTAGATCGCGTTCAGCCCGCCCAGGCCCATGGAGACCGTGGGGAACTCCCAGAAGTCCGGCATGAGCCGGGGGTGCGGGTACGACGGCAGGCCGCCGCCCGGGTGCGACAGCTCCTGGCGGAACCCGTCGAGCTGGTGCTCGGTCAGCCGCCCCTCCAGGAACGCCCGCGCGTACATACCGGGGGAGGCGTGGCCCTGGTAGAAAATGTGGTCGCCGCCGCCCGGGTGGTCCTTGCCGCGGAAGAAGTGGTTGAAGCCCACCTCGTAGAGCGAGGCCGAGCTGGCGAAGGTGGAGATGTGCCCGCCGACGCCGATCTCGGGGCGCTGCGCCCGGTGCACCAGCATGGCCGCGTTCCACCGGACGTACGCCCGGATCCGCCGTTCCACGTGCTCGTCGCCCGGGAACCACGGCTCGCGCTCCGGCGGGATGGTGTTGATGTAGTCGGTGGTGGTCAGCGACGGCACCCCGACCTGGCGCTCGCGGGCCCGCTCCAGCAGGCGCAGCATGACGTAGCGGGCGCGCTTGGTCCCGCGCTCGTCGATGACACCGTCGAGCGACTCGACCCATTCGCTGGTCTCTTCAGGGTCGATGTCCGGAAGCTGGCTCGGCAGACCAGCGGTGATCACCGGGCGCTTGCGTTCCGTAGCCACAGGCGTTCCCTCGGTTCTGTGTGGGATAGGTCTCTAGCGTCATCCTGCCTCCTGGTGGCACCCGCCGTCACGCCCACCGCCCGGAGACGCGACGCGCGACACAGGTACCCGCCGGTAACTTTGCGCGACCGGCCGCCCGGTGCGAGCCGGGCGGCCCGGCGTCCCCGTCCCCCTGCCGTCCCGGCTCGGCGCTCAACCTCGGCCCGGGGGTGCCGGTGCCGCTGCTGGTCGGCGTGCCCGGGGCGGGGCGCCGGCCCGGTGGGGAGGACTCCGGCGGCGGTTGGTGCCCCGCTCGGGCAGAATGCGTCGTATGCGCAGTGAGGTGATCACGGTCCAGACCGGGGCCCGGCCGACCGTCCGGGACATCACCGTGGAGGCCGAGCGGTTCGTCTCCGGGCAGGGCGACGGTCTGCTGCACGTCTTCGTGCCGCACGCCACGGCCGGTCTGGCGATCATCGAGACGGGCTCGGGGTCCGACGACGACCTGCTCGCCGCGCTCGACGACCTGCTTCCCACCGACGACCGGTGGCGGCACCGGCACGGCTCGCCCGGCCACGGGCGCGACCACGTGCTGCCGGCGTTCGTCCCCCCGTACGCGACGCTGCCGGTCGTCGGCGGCCGGCTGGCGTTGGGCACCTGGCAGTCGATCTGCCTGGTCGACCCCAACGGCGACAACCCCACCCGCAGCGTCCGCTTCTCGTTCCTGCCCGGCTGACCACCCGTTACCTTCTTGATCGTCCCCAGCCGGGGACCCTCGGTCGCCCGGCCCGGTATGACTTCCTGCCCCTGTCGTTTGGATGATCCGGGGGGTGT
>NZ_JBFABB010000250.1:0-3607 GCF_040640035.1 Micromonospora sp. NPDC023633
GGCGCCGCGGGCGCGCGCGGCGGCGTCGCCCGGCTCGGCGAAGGTCGGCGGCGGCGCGGCGAGGCGCCGCCCGTCGAAGACGGGTTCGACGAGGAGTTCCACCCGGCGGGACTGCCCGGGCGGCACCGCGACGTCGACCGCCAGGGCGGCGTCGGCGTACCGGACGGGCATGTCGGCCCGTACGCCGATCGCCACCGCCCGGTCGAGGCCGTCGCACCGGTAGGTGAGGCGCAGCTCCCGCTGCCGGTCGTCCCAGCTCGCGTCGACGGCGCCGGACTGCACCCGGCGGCCGGTCTCGGCCTCGCTGGTGTCGGCGAAGTCGGCGGCGAGGTGGATCCGCAGCCGCAGGTCCAGCGGCACGGCCGCGTAGCTGACCACGGTCAGCCGGGTGCGCAGCCCCTCGCCGACGAAGCGCTCCACCAGCAGGTAGGCCGCGCGGGAGGGCAGCGTCTCGCCGTCGCCGAGGGCGGCGTACGACAGCTGGGCGTGCCCCGCCACGTTGGCCGTGCTGAACGGGACCGGCTCGCGGCCGTCCACGCTGAGCCGTTCGGTGCTGAGCACCCGGGTGTTGCGGGCGAAGAAGCCCTGCGGGTCGGCGCCGGTGATCCGGCCGCGGACGTCGGTGACGAGGGTGCTCCAGCCGCTCGCCACGTAGAGCAGGTCGGGGCGGACGCGCAGGTTCCGGACCCGGGTCATCGCGGCCGGGGCGTGCGCGGACCACGGCGGGCGCACCGGGCGGGGCGGCCGGGCTGCGGGTGCGCGGGCGTCGACAGCATCGGGTGCACCCCCTGGCCGGCGGCTGCGGGCCGGGGCGCACCGGTGGGGTGCCGCCCCGGGCCCGTGGACAGCGGTCCCTACCCGCTGCCGCCACCCCTACACCTGTCAGCCCTGGGGCTGGCCGATGTTCACCATCCAGCCGATGCCGTAGCGGTCGACGCACATGCCGAACTCGTCGCCCCACATCTGCTTCTCCAGCGGCATCGTCACGGTGCCACCCTCGGCGAGCTTGCCCCAGTATCCGCGCAGCTCGTCGGCGTCGTCGCCGCTGAGGCTCACGGAGACGTTGTTGCCGGGGTCGTGCTCCATGCCCGGCGCGGTGTCCGAGGCCATCAGCGTGAAGCCCTGGTCGGTCTCCAGCATCGCGTGCATGATCTTGTCGGTGAGCGCGGGGTCGTCGGTGCCGAACGTGCCGAAGGTGTCCATCGACAGCGAACCGCCGAACACGCGCTGGTAGAACTCCATCGCCTCCCGCGCGTTGCCCGGAAAGCTGAAGTACGGGTTGAGTCGAGACGCCACAGCACCCTCCTCCGGTCGTGACAGCCTCATCGTCGCAGATCAGGAGCCTGGCAGGGGCGAGGCACGACCGCGTTTCGCCGGCCCGTCGGGCTCTGCGCCCCGACGGGCCGGCGGCGGCGGTCAGTGGCGGAACGACCGGCGTACGACGCCGCCGACGAGTGCGCACCAGGTGTCGACGTCCAGCTTGCCGTGGGCCGGCAGGCCGTGGGTCCGCTGCACGTCCTTGACGGCCGTCTTGGTCGGGTGGTCGTACTCGCCGGTCACGGTGACCCCGGGGTGGCCCCGGAAGTTCAGCAGGAACTGCACGGCGGTGACCGGCAGGCCGGTGGCGTCCCTGCCCAGCTCCGGCACCAGGGTCTCCCAGGTGGGGGCGGTGAGGGTGGCGTCCACGTCGACTCCGATGCCGTTGCGGTGCTGCCAGTCCTGCACCGCGGCGACGGTGGCGGCGTCGAAGACGCTGTTGACCGGCACGGTGTAGCCGCGGTGGGCCAGCAGGTACTGCACCACCCGGACGGAGGGGGAGCCGACGAAGCGCCACAGGTCCGGCCAGCGGCGGGCCGGCACGTCGCCGAGGTCGGTGCCGAGCGCCTCGAAGACCCGGCGGCGCAGGGCCGGGAACTGCCCGTAGAAGGCCGCTCCGGGGCACTGCGTGGTGCGGAAGTCCCAGTGGCCGAAGATGTCGTGGGCGTGCAGCCCGTACCGCCGGCAGATGGTCGCGCAGAGCGTGACCAGCGAGTCCAGCAGGGCCTCCGGTGGCGTCTCGGTGACGTAGGTGCCCTCGTTCTCGATGCCGATGGCCCGGCCGTTCTCGCCGGGGCAGTGCGCCGAGATCATCTGCCGGTCGCCGGCCCGCAACCGCTCCAGGCTGCCCCGGCGGCCCTCCATCACGTAGCCGCCCCGGCTGATGGTGAAGTGCTGGCCGGTGTCGGACCAGCCGTTGCCGTCCATGTGCAGGTTCTGGCAGTCGCGGGCCAGCTTGACCGCCTGCGCCTCGGAGTAGTCGGTGACGTTCGGGAACGCCATGTGGTGCACGATGATCTTGTTGGTGGGGATGGCGCTGACCGACAGCGGGTCCGCCGGCGGGCGCGCGCCCCACTCGTCGCAGCTGTAGATCCAGTCCAGGTCGGCGGCGGGGTCCGCGTGCGCGGCGCCCGGGAGGGCGAGTTGGCTGCCGACGACCGCGACCGTGGCGGCGCCGAGGCCGGCCCGCAGCAGGGTTCGACGGTCCACTGCGGAATTCTCGACGTGCATGGCATCTCCTCTGCGGCCGGAGGTGGGGGCGGGGGCGGCCCCGTGAAAAGGAACTCCAGGCGTCGCGTGTGAAGTGGAGGATATTGCCAAGACTCGACAGTGCGCCAGAGCCATTGCCGCTCGGTTGAGGGTCTGGGGGGCCTGCCAAGCGGCACAGTGATGTCACCCTGTGCGCCTGGCAGGATGGCGGGATGCGGCAGGGAGCGGTCGGGCACGTGCGGCTGGTGGAGCACCAGGGGCGCCGCCTGGTCGAGAAGCGGATGACGGAACCCTCCCGCCACGACACGGAGGTGCTCGCCTTGCGGGCACTCGCTGACACGGGCCTGCCGGTGCCCGAGCTCGTCGAGGTCAGGCCGGGCTCGATCCTCATGACGCTCATGCCCGGCGAGCGACTGGACAGCGACGACGCCGAGGTGCGACTCGACGGGCTCCGTGCCTCGGCGACCCTGCTGCGTCGGCTCCACGAGCTGCGGCCACCTGATGGGCTGCCGGCTGCGCCGGACGACGCGCTGATCATTCGCCGCTACCGCGCCGCCGGAGGCCCCCCGCTGCCACTCGCCATTCCCCCGGCCGGTCGCGCGGTGTTCTGTCACGGCGACTGGACCGACGGAAACCTCCTCGCCGCGAACGGCGCCGTCACGGCGGTCATCGACTGGGAAGCGGCCCACCTGGGCGACCCGCTCCGAGAACTGTCGCGGGCAGCCTGGGGCGCAGCGCGCAAAGACCCGCGGTCGTTCGACGTCCTCGTCGAAGGGTACGGAGCTGACCCCGCCATGGTCCGGGCCTGGTTTCCGATCCACGCCGCCGAACTCTGGCTGTGGTTCGCCGAAGCCGGGCCGCCCGAGTACCTCGAACAGCTCACCGGGGAACTGAGGAGCCTGTCCCACGCGTGAGGACGGGACGTACCCCCGCGCTGGTCGCCCGTGCGCCTGACTGAACGGCGTTGGCGCTAGTGCGGTGTCCACGAACCTTTGCCGGGTTCGTTGGGGTGGAATTGTCGTACCGGTGGTGTTGGCTTCGGTTTGTGCCTCGTCGTCGGGATTCTGCTGCGCCTGCGGTG
>NZ_JBFABB010000251.1:0-3599 GCF_040640035.1 Micromonospora sp. NPDC023633
CGAGCCCGGCGGCCCGGCAGGCGGCGTCGACCGCCTCGGCGAGCTCGTCGGCCAGGTCGCCGGCGTCGGGCAGGGTGGCGGCGGCGTCGACCCGGCGGGGCGTCGTGTCGAAGCGGTCCACCAGCCGGAACGCGGGCGCGCCGGCCAGCACGCCGGCGAGCTGCGCGTCGGGTCCCCTGCCGAGCGCGCTGGTCGCGTGGACGCCGGTGAGCTGGACGGCCACCCGCTCAGCCATCGGCGGCGACGGTCAGGGCGGCGCGGAAGACCGCCAGGGCGTCGTCGACGGTCCGGATCCCGGCGAGCTGGTCGTCGGTGAGGTCGAGCCGCCGGTCGTGGCGCTGCTCGACGAGGTGCACCAGCCAGGCCAGTTCCATGGAGCCGATCCGGTCGCCGACGTCGGCGGGCGGTTTCCCGGCCAGTTCGGCGAGCATGGTCACCAGCTCGGCCCGTTGCAGGTCGGGCTGACCGGCCATCAGGAGTTGTCGCTCGTCGCCCCGGCGACCCGGTCGGCGATCATCGTGGTGAACTCGCCGACCGTCATCAGGGCCAGCTTCTCGGACTCGTCGTCGGCGAACTTCAGGCCGTAGCGGTCCTCCACGCGCACGGCGAGGTCGGCGAGGGCCAACGACTCCAGGTCCACCCCGGACGGGCCGAGCGTGGTGTCGTCGTCGATGCCCTCGACGTCGTAGTTCATGTCCTCGAGCTGCTCGACGACGAAGGCGCGGATCTCGGGTCGCATGGTTAACCTCTTTCCGTGAGCCAGTCACCGGTGCCCGGTAGGGACACCGCGTACGTGTGGATCGGTCGGGGCGTCGGCGGTCGGCCGGCCCCGGCCGGGCGGCTGTTGCGGCGGGCGGCTGCCACGCTGCTCGGCCGCGCGGAGGCGGAGATCGTGGTGGAGCGCGGGCGCGACGGGCGTCCGCTGGTCTCGGTGCCCGGCGCGGGCGCCCGGGTGCGGCTCCCGGTCAGCGTCAGCCGGGCCGGTCCGGTGGTGGTGGTCGCCGCCCGGGCGGGTGGCCCGGTGGGGGTCGACGTGGAGCGGTGCCGTCCGCTGCCCGCGCCGGCGCTGGCCCGCCGGTGGTACGCCCCCGCCGAGGCGGACTGGCTGGCCGGTCGCCCCGCCGACGGGCAGGCGACGGACTTCCTGCGGTTGTGGACGGCGAAGGAGGCCGTCGGCAAGGCGCTCGGGGTGGGGCTGCGCGACGGCGGCCTGCGGCGGCTGATGCCGGTGCCCGGCGGTCCCGGCGGGTCGCTGCGGCCGGTGCCCGGCCTCGCGCGGCTGCGCGTCGGGCATCCGCCCGTGGGCGGGGGCCTGATCCTGGCGGTCGCCGTCGACGCGGTCGACGCGGTGCCGGTCGAGGTGGTGCGGTGCGAGGCGGAGGGGTGCGGGACGGAGGCGGACGGCGGAGCGGCGCGGCGCAGCGGTCACGTCGCCGCCGTCCGCAGCGCGTCGACCGAGCGGACCAGCTTGCCGGTGGTGGTGCGGGGCAGCTGATCCACCAGCCGCAGGGTGCGGGGGCGCTTGTAGCCGGCCAGCCGCTCGGCGAGCAGCTTGTCGAGCACCTCCTCCGACAGCGGCCCGTCCGGCTGCACGTACGCGGTGATCCCGCCGTCGAAGACGACCACGGCGGCGGCGACGCCGGGCAGCGCGGCGACGGTCGCCTCCACCTCGGTCAGGTCGACCTTCAGGCCGCCGACGGAGACCTGCGAGTCGAGCCGCCCGCGGACGGTGACCAGGCCGGTGTCCGGGTCCACGGCGCCGGCGTCGCGGGTGCGCAGCCAGCCGTCGGCCCAGCGGGTGGGGTCGCTCAGCCCGACGTACGGCGACGCGGGGCAGCTCACCCACAGCTCGCCGCCGACCTCGCGGACCTCGATGCCGGGCGCCGGGGCGATCGACGGGCGGTGCCGGCCGTGCAGGTCGGTGCCGATGACGCCGACCTCGGTCATCCCGTACATGTTGCCCAGCGGCACGCCGTAGCGGTCGGTGAAGGCGCGGGCGACGGCGGCCGGCACCAGCTCGCCGCCGGTGGTCATCCGCCGGAGCTGCGGCAGGGGGCCGGCGGGGCGGGTGGAGGCGAGCAGTCCGATGTGGAACGGTACGCCGAGCACGGTGGCCGGCGAGTCGCCGGCGGCGATCGCGGCCAGCACGGCGTCGCCGGCGAGCCGCTCCGGCGGCACCAGCTCGACCCCGGCGTGCAGGCCGTAGAGCAGGCCACCGACCAGGCCGAGCACGTGCACCATCGAGGGCAGCAGGATGATCCGCTCACCGGGCAGCGCCACGCCGTCGATGCGGGTGTAGCGGCGCACCTCGGCGACCAGGTCGTCGGCGGTGCGGCCGATCACCTTGGACGGTCCGGTGGAGCCGGAGCTGAGCTGGATCACCGCGTGTCCGCTGACCGCCGGGCGGTCGGCGTACGCGGTGACGCCCTCGGTGACGTCGACGAAGACCCGCAGCCCGCCGCCGCCGGTGCGGACCGGGGCCACGACGACCTGCGGGGTGAGCCGCGCCAGCGCCCGGTCGACCTCGTGGTCGGTGAGCCGGTGGTCGAGCAGGATCGCCTGCGCCCCGCTGCGCCAGGTGGCCAGCAGGTTCACCACGTACGCCAGCGAGGGCGGCAACCGCAGCGCGGCGGCGCCCCCGGGGCGCAGTCCGGCGGCGCCGAGGCGGGCCTGCGCCTCGGTCACCAGCCGGCGCAGGGTGGCCCGGTCGACCGGTTCGGGCAGTCGGAGACAAATGTCGGCCGGATGACCGTCGAGCAGAATTTCGTCAACCCAGAGCGGGTCCGTCGCCGCAGGATTTCCCGTCGTCACTACCGTTCACCGCCCAGCCTCAAAGAGGGCGGATCCGCCCATAAGGTGTGCCTGTCGGGGTGCTGCGGGGAACCTTACGACGCCGTCCGGACGCATAGCTAGATGCGAATGGCTAGATCAGAAAGGGCGGCCGGCCGGATTGCCCACGGCCGGTTCGACGGGCAGGATCGGGCGCGTACGGCGGCTCAGGGTGACCGCCGGATGACCCATCGTGCGTACGGCGCGAGACGTCCACCGGACGGCCGATGGTGCTCTTCGAGGGGGATCTGGAGGGGATCAGGGTGCCGGTGGGAGCACGACGCGGGCGGTGCGCCGCTCCCCGTCCATCGCGCGCATCGCCCGGGCCAGGGTGCCGGCGTGCAGCTCGGTCTCGCCGCGCTCGCGCATCAGCTCCGCCACGGCCTCGATCGCCCGCGCCTCGGCCGCCAGGGCCTGGGCGGCGAACACGCAACCGAGCGGGTCGAAGTGCCCGCTGTCGCGGGCCGGGTTGAGCCGGGCGATTAGGTCGACGACGCGCAGGTACCGCTCGACGAGTTCCTGTTCGGCCCGGGTCAACGCGGGCAGGTCACGTTCGCTCATCCCCGCAGCCTGCCACCACCCCCGGCGCCCGGCAGCCCCGCCGCGGCGCCGGCCCGCGCCCGCGACGCGGCCCGACAGCACCGCCGTGGGGGCGGCCCCCCCCCCGACCCCCCCGGCGGGGGGGGCAAGCCGGGGCCGCGCCCGGGGGGGGGGGGGGGGGGGTTTGTGGGCGCGCCCGGGGGGCGGGGTATCCAAGCCCCCACCGCCCC
>NZ_JBFABB010000252.1:0-3340 GCF_040640035.1 Micromonospora sp. NPDC023633
TCTGGCCCGCGCCGGCATCCCGGTGGAGATCCGGGAGCGCGCCCGGGTGGGGCGGGGGCTGCCAGCGCCTCGGACACCCCGCCGAACGGCGCGGCGGGGAGCGCCCCGGCGCCGGCGGTGAACGCGACCGCGACCGCCAGGCCGGTCAGCAGTCGCGCGGCCCACCGCGCCACCCACCACAAGGGACAGGTGAGTGCGACGGTAGCCACGCGATCACGCTACCGCCGGATCCGCCGGCCCGCACCGCCACCGGGCGTGTCGGCCCGCGCCGCACCGGACAGGCCGGACGGCCCCGACCCGGTGGCGCGGGTCGCCGCACGGCGGTGGACGCCCCGGTCGCCGGGACCGTCAGCGCGAGTCGACGTACGCCGACCGGCGGTCGGGCTGCGGGTCGGCGGGCCGGGGGCGCGGCACGGCGTTGCCCCGCTCCCCCGGCGGCGGCGCGGGGCCGCCGGGGGCCTCCCCGCCCTCGTCGCCGCCCCGCGACGTCGCCCGGGCCGGCCTGCGCGGGGTGAGCAGCCGCATCATCGGCGTCTCGACGAAGCGGTGCAACAGGCCGGCCAGGGCCAGGTTGACCAGCAGGAAACCGAGCACCACCGCCAGCCCCCACCAGCCGGGGAAGCCGACGCCCCAGTCGCCGGTGAGCCGCAGGACAGTGATCATCACCAGGACGTGCACCAGGTAGAAGGCGAAGGAGACCTCGCCGAGCCACACCATCGGGCGGGAGCGCCACGGCGAGCGCCGACCGCGCACGTCCGCGTCCGCCGCGGCGGCGATCACGAGGATGTACGCCACCGAGAGCAACGCCGCCCACAGTTCGGCGCGGACCCACTGGGCGGCGACCACCCAGGTCGCCACGAAGACCAGGCTGGCCAGCGGCAGGCCCGGCCCCCGCCACCGGCCACGCCGCATCAGCTCGGCGGCGGCCACGCCCATCCAGAACTCCAGCGACCGTACGGGCGGAAAGACCTGGGTGAACCACCAGCGGCTCTCCTCCGGCACCAGGGCCTGGGCCGGCCAGAGCGCCAGGATCAACAGCGGCACCGCGACCACGACGGCCCACAGCGCCCACGGCCGGGCCCGGCGGATCAGGGGCAGCGCCAGCGGCAGGCAGAGGTAGAAGAAGAACTCGCAGGACAGCGACCAGCTGACCGTGTTGATGCTGTAGAAGTGGCCCGGGCGGGGGTCCCAGGCTTGGAGGAGGAACAGGTTCTCCACCGCGACGGCCGGGTCCACGGGGTCGGCGAACCAGGCCGCGACCGCCAGGGCCGCGGCCCACAGCACGACGTGGCTGGGCCAGATCTTGGCCACCCGGCGGCGCCAGAACGCCCGACGGGTGTCGCTGGGGCGCGCCGACCAGACCAGCACGAAGCCGCTGAGGATGAAGAAGAACTGCACGCCGGAGAGGCCGAGGGCGAAGGCCCAGTCCACGACGGCCCGGTGGCCGGGCTCGACGATGATGCCCATCGTCGCGACGTGGAAGCCGAAGACGAGCAGGGCGGCGACCCAGCGCAGCCCGGTCAGCGACGGCAGGCGGTTCGCCGAGGACGCGGGCCGGGTGGCCGACGCGACGGTCGCGACGTCCGTCATGCCGGCATCCCGACGATCCGCAGGGTCACCAGCACGTACGTCTCCTCCTCGGCCCCTTCGTCGGCCGCCCCGCAGGGCGCCCGTGGCGGCCCGCCGCGCGACGCCGCCCGCCGGGCACCCTACCCGCCGGACCTGAGGCTCTGTTCCGTCCCGTCCGTGAGTGCCCGTTCTGTCCCGTCGGGGAGCGCCCGTTCCTCCCGTCCCCGGTGACCGCTCCGTCCCTTCCTGTGACGGCGGTGACACGTGTCCGGTCCACACCCGGGCGGTGGCTAGTATTCCGGGACCCGGAGGTGACGAGAGGCGGGGACAAATGCACCAGCGGATCCTGATGCGGGCGAAGAAGGGCCCATTCGACGTCTACTCGCCGGAGGAGACGTACGAACGAAACTGGATCGGCGAGAACAACGGCAACCTCGTCTTCAGCCACGCCGCCCACAAGCTCCTGCGCACCGCCACCGCCGAGATCACCTCGACCGAGTTCAGGATCAACCCGCGCGAAGCCGACATGATCAACGAGAAGTACGACGTCTACGTCGTACCGCTCGCCAACGCCTTCCGACGCAGCTACGCCCACCGCGTCGAGGCCATGACGAAACTCATCGAACAACTGAAGATCCCGGTGGTGGTGCTCGGGGTCGGCGTGCAGACCGACGTCAACGGCGACCGGGAGTACCTCCGCCCGATCGACGACGTCGTGACCCGGTTCGTGCGGGCCGTCCTCGACCGCTCGCACAGCATCGGCGTCCGGGGCGAGATCACCCGGGACTACCTGCGCACCCTGGGCTTCTCCGCCGTCGACGTGATCGGCTGCCCGTCGATGTTCCTGCACGGCGACAGCCTGCGGGTGGAGAAGAGGAAGGCGGCGCTGGAGCCGGACGACAGGCTCGCGCTCACCGTCTCGCCGTACGTCACGTCGATGGCGGAGATCATCGCCCGGCACCAGGAGCGGTACCCGAACCTGCGCTACCTGCCGCAGGACCTCAAGACGCTCGGCACGCTGCTCTACGGCGACGCCCCCGCGGAACGGGGCAAGTCCAGCAAGATCCCGGTCCACACCTCGCACCCGCTGTTCACCGAGGACAAGGTGCGGATGTTCGTCGACCCCTGGACCTGGATGGACTACCTCTCCGGGTTCGAGTTCGCGTTCGGCACCCGGATCCACGGCACCATCACCGCGCTGGTCTCCGGCACGCCCGGCTACCTCTTCGCGCACGACTCGCGCACCCTGGAACTCGCCCGGTACTTCGACATCCCGCACCGGGTGATGAGGGACGTGCCGGCCGACATCGACGCCGCCCAGCTCTACGAGGAGGCGGACTACACGGCGCTCAACGACGGGCACAAGTCGCGCTACGAGACGATGCTGGCCTTCCTCGCCAAGCACGACCTGGGCAACGCCTTCGCCGACGGCGACAGCGCGGCCCGGTTCGACGCGCAGGTCAGGTCCACCACCTTCCCGCCCGCCGTACGCCCGGCCGCCGCGACCTCCCCCGACGTGCTGCTGGAGCGGATCCAGTGGCTGCGCGACCGCAACGCCGAACTACGCAAGGAGACGGAGACGCTGCGCGGGCAGCGCCTGCAGACCCGCGTCAAGCAGGTGATCGGCGGCCGGGTGCGCCGGATGCTGAACCGCTGAGGCGGCGTCCGCACCGCCCGACCGGGAGCTGAGCCGTCGCGCGCGTCCCGGCCCGGCCGGGGCGCGCGCCGCCCGCGCCGCCGGGGGGCGCCCCGTGAGATAGGGACGGCGTGG
>NZ_JBFABB010000253.1:0-3295 GCF_040640035.1 Micromonospora sp. NPDC023633
TACTGGGTCACCCAGGTCCGCGACACCGTCCGCTTCCACGACACCATCACCACCCTCACCACCACCTGCAACGTCCACACCTACCTCGAAATCGGCCCCGACACCGTCCTCGCCACAGCCGCCACCACCAGCGACACCACCGCCATCGCCACCATGCGCCGCGGCCAACCCGAAACCCACACCCTCACCAAGGCCGTCGGGCAGCTCTTCACCACCGGCACCGCCTTCGACGCCGACGCCTACTTCGCCGGCGCCCGGTCCGTCGAGCTGCCGACGTACCCGTTCCAGCACCAGCGGTACTGGCTGCTGACCGACGACGCCCCCGCCAGCGCCAGCGGGCTCGGGCTCGGTGCCGCCGACCACCCGCTGCTCGGCGCGGTGCTCGGGCTCGCCGACTCCGAGCGGACCGTGCTCACCGGCCGGCTCTCCGTGCGCGAGCAGCCCTGGCTCGCGCACCACGCCGTCCTGGGCACCGTCCTGCTGCCGGGCGCCGCGTTCGTCGAACTCGCGCGGCGGGCCGCCGAGCACGTCGACCTCGACCGCATCGAGGAGCTGACCCTGCACGCGCCGCTGGTGCTGCCCACCGACGGCGCGGTGCGGATACAGGTGGAGATCGGGGAACCCGACGAGGCCGGGCGCCGGCCGCTGCGGGTGCACTCCCGACGCGAGGACGCACCCGACGGCGAGCCGTGGACGCAGCATGCGAGCGGCCTGCTCGACGCCGCCGCGGAGCCCGAGACCGGCTGGGCCGGTGAGTGGCCACCCGCCGACGCCGTCCCCGCCCCGGTCGAGGACCTGTACGACCGCATCGCCGACCTCGGCATCGACTACGGCCCCGCCTTCCGGGGACTGGTGGCGGCCTGGCGCCGCGGCGACGAACTGCTCGCGGAGGTCGCGCTCCCCGCCGACGCGCCCACGGGCCGCTTCGGACTGCACCCGGCGCTGCTGGACGCGGCCCTGCACCCGATCTCCCTGGCCACCGGGACCGACGGCCCGCTGCGCCTGCCGTTCAGCTGGCACGGCGTACGGGTGTCGACCACCGGCGCGACGGCCCTGCGGGTGCGGATCACCCCCACCGCCGGGGACGCGTACGCCCTGGCGCTCGCCGACGGCACCGGCACGCCGGTGGCCACGGTCGAGTCGCTGGTCGCGCGCCCGGTGACGATCGAGCAGTTGCACGCCGCCGCCGGCCCGAACGGGCTGCACCGGCTGGACTGGGTGCCCGTCCCCCGGCCCGTGGCCCCCGCCGGCGCCTTCGACGTGTTCCAGGTCGGCACCGGCACGGACGCCGATGCGGTACGGGCCGCCGTGCACGACGCGCTCGCGGCGATCCAGGAGTGGCTGCCCGGCGACCGCTCCCCGCTGGTCTTCGTGTCCCGGGGCGCCACCGACGGCGTGAACCCGGCGGCCGCGGCGGTCTGGGGCCTGGTCCGCTCCGCGCAGACCGAGCACCCCGACCGCTTCGTCCTCGTCGACACCGACGACCCGGCCCTCGTCGGCGCGGCCGTCGCGACCGGGGAACCGCAGGTGGCCATCCGCGCCGGCGTGCCGACCGTGCCGCGGCTCGCGACGTTCGCGGCCAACTCGGACCGCCGGCTGTTCGACCCGGCGGGCACCGTGCTCGTCACCGGCGGCACCGGAGCACTGGGCGCCGCGCTGGCCCGCCACCTGGTCACCGCGCACGATGCGCGGCACCTCGTGCTGACCTCCCGCCGCGGGCCGGCCGCGCCGGGCGCCGCGGAGCTGACGGCCGAGCTGGAGTCGCTGGGCGCCAGGATCACCGTCGCCGCCTGCGACGCCGCCGACCGGGCCGCGCTGGCGGAGCTCCTGACGTCCCTGCCCGACCTGGTCGGCGTCGTGCACGCGGCCGGCGTGCTGGACGACGGCACGGTCGAGTCGCTCACGCCGGAACGGGTGGACACGGTGCTGCGGGCGAAGGTCGACGCCGCGCTCAACCTGCACGAGCTGGCCGGCGACGTCGAGCTGTTTGTGCTGTTCTCCTCGGCGACCGGGGTGCTGGGCACGGCCGGCCAGGCGAACTACGCGGCGGCAAACGCCTACCTGGACGCGCTCGCCGCGCACCGCCGGGCGGCCGGCCTCGCGGCGACGTCGCTGGCCTGGGGCCTGTGGCGCAGCGGTGGCGCGATGACCGGTGGGCTGACCGAGGCCGACCTCGCCCGCATCGGGCGCAGCGGCGTGCTGGCGCACTCCGTCGAGGAGGGGCTCGCCCTCTTCGACGCGGCCTGCCGCACGGACGAGCCGTGCCTGGTCCCGATCAAGCTGGACGTGGGTGCCCTGCGCACGAGCACGACGGCGCCGCCCCCGCTGCGGTCCTTCACCCGCCCCCGCCGCGCCGCCTCGGCCGCCTCCGGGGTGCCGCTGTCCCGCCGGCTCGCCGGGCTCCCCGAGCCGGAACAGCGCGAGGTGCTGCTGGGCTTGGTACGCACGAACGTGGCCGCGGTGCTGGCCCACGAGTCGGTGGAGACCATCGCGGCGGACCAGGCGTTCAAGCAGCTGGGCTTCGACTCGCTGACGGCGGTGGAGCTGCGCAACCGGCTCAACCAGGCCACCGGGCTACGGATGCCGGCGACGCTGACGTTCGACCACCCCACGCCCGCCGCGCTCGTCGAGCACCTGATCGAGGAGCTGGGCGGCAACCAGGCGAAGCTGCGGTTGCGCACCCTCGTCGACGGCATCGCCCGGCTGGAGGCGACGCTGGACGAGCTGGAGACGACGGACGGGGCGGAGACGGACGTCGCCACGGCCCTGCAACGGCTCCTGACGAAGTGGCGCGACAAGGCCACCCCGGCGGCGCCGGCCCAGAGCGCCGACCTCGCCTCCGTCACCGCGGACGACCTGTTCGACATCCTCGACAACGAACTGGACATCGTCTGACCCGTCGGGGTGTGCGCGGTGGGGCCGGCGGCCGGGGGACCGGCTCGTCGTCGGGAGTCCGACGGTCCCGCCGCGCACGCTGTCGAGCTGCCCCGTCAGTACGACCGGCGTCCCCGGGTGGCGCGCCCCGTCCATGCGGCCAGCGCCCCCGGGTGGCGTGCTCCGGCTCCGCATGGGGCAGCTCGACAGGTCGCGTCGAGCTGGCCCGGGGGCGGCGGCGCGACCGACAGCTGGGGCGGCAACCGCCCGGTGAGCTACCCGGACCGACCGCGGCCGGAAACGAAAAAGGGCCGCCTACGGCGGGCCTTGGGTTCTAGGAGTCGTTGCAACACCCCAGCTCAAGGGGTGCGATGGACTTCGAGATCCGAGAGGACCGGACGCCGCAGGGAGCTAGAAAGTT
>NZ_JBFABB010000254.1:0-3281 GCF_040640035.1 Micromonospora sp. NPDC023633
CACCAAGGCACAGCCCACCTGGTCGCCGGCATACATCACCAACTCCACGTACGCCTTACGGCCCCGCCGGCGGCCCGGCGCAGGGTCTCCGGGGCCGGGGCGGCGCCGGTCGGCTCCGGGCCGAGCCCGACGGCGGCGACCACCGGGGCGGTCACGGTGCCCAGCGTGGCCAGCTTGATCACCTCGCCGGGGGCACCGGTCGCGCCGAGCAGGGCCAGCGTCTCGGTCAGCCTGCCGTCGAAGGCGGCGGCGATGCTCTCCGCGCCGCTGGCCAGCAGCAGGGTCCCGGCCAGGCCGGCGGTGGCGTCCTGCTCTCCGGTCTGGCTGTGCAGGCCGATCACGATCGCGTCGACGGCGAGCTCGGCGGGGTCGGTGTCGACCAGGCTCAGGGTGGTGCTGGGCGATGTCACTGAAGCTACTCCGGGCGGGCCGGGCCGGTCGCGGCGTCGCGTACCGGCGATGGAGGTCTCCGGCGGAACGTACCCGCCGGAGGTCGGGGCTGTCCCGCCGACGGCTCCGACGGGTCCCGCCGATGCTAACCAGCCGTCCAGCTCCCGGTAAGTTCCCACCCATGACCGACGTGACCTCCGCCGCCGCCGCGACCCGGCTGCGCCGTTCTCCGCTGCACGAGCGGCACACCGCTCGCGGCGCCAAGTTCGCCCCGTTCGGTGGCTGGGAGATGCCGCTGGAGTACACCGGGGGCGGGGTGCTGAAGGAACACACCTCCGTGCGGACCGGGGTGGGCGTCTTCGACGTCTCCCACCTGGGCAAGGCGCGGGTGACGGGGCCGGGCGCGGCGGAGTTCGTCAACGCCTGCCTCAGCAACGACCTGGGCCGGATCGGGCCGGGGCGGGCGCAGTACACCCTCTGCTGCGACGACGCCACCGGCGGCGTGGTGGACGACATCATCGCCTACCTGCACGCCGACGACCACGTCTTCCTCATCCCGAACGCCGCGAACACCGCCGAGGTGGTGCGCCGGCTCCGCGCCGCCGCCCCGGCGTCGGTCACGGTCACCGACGAGCACGAGGCGTACGCCGTCCTCGCCGTGCAGGGCCCGCGCTCGGCCGAGCTGCTCGACGCGCTGGGCCTGCCGACCGGGCACGACTACATGAGCTTCTCCACCGCGACCCTGGCGGGCGCCGCCGGCCCGGTCGAGCTGACCGTGTGCCGCACCGGCTACACCGGGGAGCTGGGCTACGAGCTGGTGGTGCCGGCGGCCGACGCCGTCGCGGTCTGGGACGCGCTCTTCGCGGCGGGCCCCGACCTGCGCGCCTGCGGGCTGGCCGCCCGCGACACCCTGCGCACCGAGATGGGGTACCCGCTGCACGGCCAGGACCTGTCGCTGGAGATCACCCCGGTGCAGGCCCGCTCCGGCTGGGCGGTCGGCTGGGACAAGCCGGCCTTCTGGGGCCGCGACGCGCTGCTCGCCGAGAAGGCCGCCGGCCCGAGGCGTACGCTGCGCGGCCTGGAGGCGGTCGACCGGGCGATCCCGCGCCCCGGCATGGCGGTGCACGTCGGCGACGCGCAGGTCGGCACGATCACCAGCGGCACGTTCTCGCCCACCCGGAAGCAGGGCGTCGCCCTGGCGCTGCTGGACACCGCCACGAACCTCGCCGACGGCGACCTGGTGGAGGTCGACATCCGGGGCCGCCGCGCCCAGATGCGCCTCACCCGCCCCCCGTTCGTGACCCCCTCGGTCAGGTGACGCCTCCGGTCAGAGTGGGGGATCGGGGCGTTCGCCGGCGTCGAGGACGGCCTGGGTCCAACCGCCCTCGATGACGCCGGTGCCGTCGAGCACGGCCCAGTCGACGACGTCGGTGGCCTCCACGACGACCGGCGAGCCGATGCGCACGGTGGGGTCGGTGTTGGCGTCGCTGGCGCTGGCGGCCACGATCCGCTCCGGGGCGTCCCACGAGGTCACCCCGGCCCAGACGTACTCCGGGCCGTCGTCGCCGGGCAGGCCGTACTTGACCACGAGCTGGGTCTCCGGCGGGAGCTGGCCGGCGAGGAACCGGGCCCGGATGTCGCCCAGCCCGGCGCGGGCGGTGGCGACCGCCCTGCTCATCGCGTCGCCCGCCCGGGCGTAGCGCACGTCCGGCTGGATGCCGGCGAAGAGGGTGGCGCAGGCGGCGGCGTAGTAGCGGCCGTCCGGCCCCGCGTGCCCGGCCGGCGGGCGCAGGCTGAGGAACGAGTCGGCGTCGGGGTCGGTGGCCGGGTCCAGCTCCAGCCGCAGCAGCACCGGCGCCGTCGCGCCGTGCTGCTCCGGATTGCCGTACGCCACCGCGATGTCGTGCCCGGTCACCGTGGCCAGCACCGGCAGCTGCACGAACGCGGGCACCTCCTCCCCGGAGAGCCCGTCGGTCCAGTCCCGCAGCAGCCGCCGGGCGGCGCCCGTCATCACCGCGCCCCAGGCCCGGGTCAGGTGGTCCGGCACGCCCTGGGTCTGCAACTCCAGCAGCCCGAAGCGGCGCAGGCCCTTCGTGGTGAACCAGAGCCCCTCGGCGTCGGAGGAGTAGGGCACCAGCACCCAGTCGACGAGCCGGATCCGCCCCTGGGCGTCGGGCAGCGAGCGCAGCGCCGTCGCCGGGTCGAGGAACTGGAGGCCGAAGACGTCCACCACGTCACCCTCGACGGACT
The DNA here is from genome assembly GCF_040640035.1 of Micromonospora sp. NPDC023633. Taxonomy (NCBI): domain Bacteria; kingdom Bacillati; phylum Actinomycetota; class Actinomycetes; order Micromonosporales; family Micromonosporaceae; genus Micromonospora; species Micromonospora sp. NPDC023633. The sequence goes on from NZ_JBFABB010000254.1 coordinate 2,641, forward strand.
CGGCGACGGCGGCGGCCACCGCCCGGGCCGCCCACTCGTGGGCCGGCGGCCAGCCGGGCCGGTACTCGGCCTGCACCACGACCAGGTGGCTCGCGGCGGCCAGCCGGGCCAGTTGCGCCTCGGTGGCGCCGAACGCGGTGAGCAGGTCCGGCGGCAGCTCGGGGAACTCGGCGATCGGCCGGGTGTCCACGCTCATCAGCGGGCTGTCGAGCATGTGCCGCGCCAGCCCGTGCACCGGCTCGGCCAGCCGGCCGCTGAGCCGGGCCACGGCGGTCTTCGCGCTCACCTTCGGCAGTCCCGTCATGGGCACCAGGTAGGTCGCGCTCAGCGACTCCGGAACCGGTACGGGCAGGAAGTCGTCCGTGATGAGCATGTCGTCCCCCGGATGGCCGCGCCGGTGCTGTCGTGGGAGAACGCTACCCGGCGCGGTGTGCCCCGTTCAGCCGGACAGCACCACTCCCAGGTAGACCAGCGTGGTGACCACCTCCACGGTCGCGCCGAGCACGTCGCCGGTGACGCCGCCGAGCCGGCGTACCACGTGCCGCAGCAGCCCCACCGCGACGGCGAGGGCGGCGGCACCCGACCGACGCCCGCGCGGCGATCATCGGAATGAGCCTCTTCACCGTCGGGGAGACCTTCGT
>NZ_JBFABB010000255.1:0-3131 GCF_040640035.1 Micromonospora sp. NPDC023633
ACATCGAACCGCAAGGCCCCATCGAAACCGAAGCAGCCCGACGCCTCGACGACGAACTCAACCAGAAGTAGCCCTCCAGTTACCCAACACTCTCTTAACCGGGGCCAGCCGGAGGCGGCCGTCGGGCGACGACTGCGGCGCTCGTCAGATGTTGGAGGAGTCGATCGGCACGTCGGTCGGCAGGGCCGGCGCGCCGGCCAGCGGAGCCTCGGTGCGGCAGGACAACCCCACCGTGTAGGCGGTCATCGACAGCGACCCGTACGCGTACCCGTCCACCAGCACCTCCGCGCCGTTGCCGGCGGCGCCGGCGAGGCCGGCGAGGTAGAGCAGCGGGATGAAGTGGTCCGGCGTCGGCACGGCCCGGTCGAAGTCGCGGTGGGCGTCGAGCGTGGCCGCCTCGGTCGGCTCGCCGAGCATGACCTCCTTCGCCGCCTCGTCGAACCGCCGCGCCCAGTCAAAGCCCTCGTCGGCCATACGCGGGTCCACCCCCCGCAGGTTGTGCACCACGTTGCCGCTGGTCACGACGAGCACTCCGCGCTCGCGCAACGGGGCGAGCCTCGCGCCCAGGCCGAGGTGGTAGTCCGGGCCCTTGAACGCGTTGATGCTCAACTGCACGACCGGGACGTCCGCGTCGGGAAACGCGTGGGTCAGCACCGACCAGGTGCCGTGGTCGATGCCCCACGAGTCGACGTCCGCCCCGACCCAGGTGGGGTGGACGACGTCGCCGATCTCCTCGGCCAGCTCCGGCAGGCCGGGCGCCGGGTAGCGGACGTCGAACAGCTCCTGCGGGAAGCCGTAGAAGTCGTGGATCGTCCTCGGCCGGGGCATCGCGGTGACGGCGGTGGCGCCGACGTACCAGTGGGCCGACACCACCAGGATCGCCCGCGGCCGCGGGACCGCCCGCCCGAAGGCGCGCCACGCCTGCGTGTAGCGGTTGAGCTCCAGGGCGTTCATCGGACTGCCGTGACCGATGAACGCGGCCGGCATCACCGCCGGGACGGTCTCGCTGCTCATGCTGCTCCCCCCGAGGCGATGGTGACCTGAGCGTAACCATCGTCGGAGGGAGCAGCCGGCTCAACGCCGGCCGCGACCGGTTGTCACCGGCCGGGGCCGACGGTCGCCGTCAGCCGGATATCTCGCGCCAGGCGGGGTGGTTGCCGCGCCAGGCGCCGGCCAGGATGACCGCCGACGTCCGCCCGGGGCATTCCTGCACCCGGGAGCGGCCGGATTCGCCGCCGATCCGTACCTGTACGTCCCAACGCTGCCCGTCAGTGCGGATGTACACGTCCCGACGCCCGCGCTGGGACGTGTCGCCGTTCCACCAGTGTTCTTCGACCCTCACCCAGCGACCGTATAGCAGTTGGTCCGCGGACGACACGGCCGGTGGCGGTGGAGATCGACGCCGAGTGGCTATCGCCGGTCAGGCGGACTCCCCCGGTGCCAGGTGACGGTAGCCGCGCACGGTCTCGGCGAACCAGCCGTTCACGCTGGTCAGGCCGCGCTCGTTGAGCTGGGCGTCGTGGATCGGGAACACCCGCTCGGCCCCCACGGCGTCGGCGAAGTCGATCGCCTCGGTGAGCTTCAGCCAGGATGCCTGTGCCGGGACCAACAGCGTCTCGACGGGCCGGTCCGGCCGGTGCAGGGAGTCGCCCGGGTGGTAGACGGCGTCGCCGACGAGGTAACCCAGGTTGGCGCAGTCGGGCTGGCCGCCGTGGATCGTCGCGTGCCGACCGCCGAGCGCGGTGACGGCGAGGCCGGCGGCGGTGAACCGTTGACCGGCGCGGACCCTGGTCACGGGCAGCGGCGCCAGGTCGGGCAGCGCGGCGCCCTCCGGCGCGAAGACCGGCACGCCGAGGCCCGCCAACCGGAGCACGTCGACGTGGTCGGTGTGCTCGTGGGTGACCAGCACGGCGTCCGCGCCGGCCAGGGCCCGTGGCTCGCTCCAGGTGCCGGGGTCGATGACCAGCACGCCGCCGTCGTGCTCCAGCCGGACGCAGGAGTGGGTGAACTTCGTGATCCGCACCCGCCGACCGTACGCCGACGTCCCCGCGACGGCAGCCCTCCCCGCGCCCCGCTCGCCCGCTCGCCGGTCCCGCCGCTGACACCACCCGGCACGCCCGGCGGACGCGATCAGTCGTGGCGGGCAGGCGGCTGGAGCACCCGACCCGCGTGAGAGGCTGGGGCGGAAGGGAGTGCCGACATGAGCGACTACGGCCACCCGCTGGCCTTCGGGGCGTTCCTGACGCCCGGCAACGCCGAGCCCGGACGGGTGGTGGGCCTCGCCATGCTGGCCGAGCAGGTCGGGTTCGACCTGGTCACCTTCCAGGACCACCCCTACCAACCCGCGTTCCTCGACACGTGGACGCTGATGAGCTTCGTGGCGGCCCGGACCGGCACCGTGCGGCTGGCCGCCAACGTGACGAACCTGCCGCTGCGCCCGCCGGCCGTGCTCGCCCGCAGCGTGGCGAGCCTCGACCTGCTCAGCGGCGGGCGGGTGGAGCTCGGCCTGGGCGCCGGCGCGTTCTGGGAGGCCATCGAGGCGATGGGCGGCCGCCGGCTCTCCCCCGGGCAGGGCGTGCGGGCCCTGGCCGAGGCGATCGACGTCATCCGCCAGGTCTGGGACGTCGACGCGCGCGGCGGCGTCCGGGTCGACGGAGAGTTCCACCGGGTGGTCGGCGCGAAGCGGGGCCCCGCGCCCGCCCACGACGTGGGCATCTGGCTCGGCGCGTACAAGCCGCGGATGCTGGCCCTGACCGGGCGGCTGGCCGACGGGTGGCTGCCGTCGCTGGGCTACCTGCAACCCGGCGACCTCGGCAGGGGCAACACGATCATCGACGACGCCGCGCGGGAAGCCGGGCGGGACCCGGCCGACGTGCGCCGCCTGCTCAACGTCACCGGCCGCTTCGCCACCGTCGGCCGGGGGCCGCTGCACGGGCCCGCGGAGCAGTGGGCGGAGGAACTGGCCGACCTCGCGCTCAGCGACGGGGTCAGCACCTTCATCCTGGGCAGCGACGACCCCGAGGACCTGCGGCGCTTCGCCGCCGAGGTGGCCCCCGCCGTCCGCGAGCTCGTGGCCGGCGAGCGCGCGCCCGCCGCGGCACCGGCGACGCCCGGGACCGCCCCGGCGCAGC
>NZ_JBFABB010000256.1:0-2923 GCF_040640035.1 Micromonospora sp. NPDC023633
TCGCCGGGTCGCAGCGGGCGGACCGTCACCCCGGGCGGCGTTGGCGGCGGCTCGCCGGGCACCCCCGCCAGCGACCGGCTCATGACCTGGTAGCGGGCGCGGGCGGCGCGGGTTCAGATGCCCCGGCCGCGCTTGTGCAGGGTGCGCAGCACCGCGTCGGCGCGGACCACCCGCCCGGCCACGGCGAGAGCCAGGTACGCCCGTGGCTCCCGCGGGTTGCGCCGGATGGTGTGCCGGGCCCAGCGCATCGCGCCCCGCCGGTCGCCGGACGCGGCACGGGCGAAGGCGATCTGCCCGGTGACCCGCGCCTCGCCGGCCGGCTGGGTGCCGAACTCGGGGTAGCGCTCCAGCAGCCACTGCAACGCCTCGGAGATGGTGTCCCAGCGCTGCGCGAAGTAGGACCGCTTGTGCCAGCGCACCAGCACGTACGGGGTGCGCAGGTTCACCAGCGGCGCGCTGCGGGCGGCCCGGAGCAGGAACTCGTAGTCCTCCGCGTAGCTGCCCGGGATCTCCTCGTCGACCAGCCCGAACCCGTCGCGCAGCGCGGCGGCGCGGATCAGGAAGGTCGACGGGTGCAGCTCCGTCATCCGGTCCCGCAGCAGGTCGGCCAGGGTGACCGAGTCCTTCGGCAGCGCCCGGTCGACGGTGTGCCCGTCGTAGCTGACCCGGATGCCGCAGCTGACGAACTCCGCGTCGGGGTGGGCGGCGAGCGCCTCGACCTGGGCCCGCAGCTTGCCGGGCAGCCACTCGTCGTCGTCGTCGCAGAACGCGACGAGCTCACCGGTGGCGGCCAGGACGCCGGAGTTGCGGGCGCCGGCCAGGCCGGGGGCGCGCTCGTTGCGGATCACCCGGACCAGCCGGTCCGGGCGGGACAGTTCGGTCAGCGAAGCGTCCGGTTCGGACTGGTCGTGGACGACCACCACCTCGATCGGACCGGGGTGGTCCTGGTCGAGGATGGCGCGCACGGCGGCCCGGAGCAGCTCCGGGCGGTCCCGGGTGGGCACCACCGCGCTCACGCTCGGGTGTTCGGTCATCGCCGCTCTCCGTTCCGGCCCGACCGTGCCCACGGCCGCCACCTCGTCCGCTGCCGTCGTCCGGTCGACGCGGCCACCAGGTCCTCCACGATCCGTCCCACCTGCTCGACCGCCGCGCGGCGCGCCTCGGACGCCGCCGGGTCGGCCGCGACGGCGAACCGGGACGGGTCGGCGAGGCCGGCGGCGAGCGCCGCGAGGAGCGCCTCCCGGGTCTCGGCCAGCGCCACCATGCCGGCCGCGCCCAGGCGGCGGGCGAACAGCTGCTGGTGGTCGTCGACGTGCTCGCCCCGGGTCGGGTCCCGGGGCACGACGATCGGCAGGTGACCGTGCCGGCGGGCCTCCAGGATGGTGGCCGGGCCGCCGTGGCAGACCACGAGGTCGGCCTCGGCCATCGCGGCCTGCAGCTCGTCGTGGCCGAGGAAGGGCACCGCCCCGGGCACCCCGGGGGCCCGGGTGTGCCCGTGCTGGACGGTGAGCCCGACGCCCTCGGCGACGGCGGGGTGCCACTCCTCCAGCCAGCCGACCAGGCGGTCGAACGGGTGCTTGTCGGTGCCGACGGCGACCAGCAGCCGGGACCGGGCGAGGTCGCCGGGGTCGCGGGGCCGGGGCACCCGGTGGGCGGGCGTCGGCCGGGGGTGGCCGGGGGCGACCCGGTGCGCGGGGGCGGTTCCGGTGCTCTCGGCGCTCACAGCAGGGTCCCCACGACGGTGGCCTCCGGGTACTGCCGGCGCTGCTCGTCCCACTGCACGAGCATCGCGGAGAGGAACGGCCGGCAGAGCCGGGCGGTCAGGGTCGGGGTGTCGATGCGGTCGTACACCTCGATGTAGACGGTCGGCACGCGCCGGAGCCGGGCCAGCACCACGAACGGCACGGCCACGCCGGCACCGGTGGTCACCACCGCGGCGACCCGGCGCGACCGCAGCACCCGCCAGGCGAGGACGGCGTTGCGCAGCAGGTTCGGCACGTTGCGGGTGGTCGGGTGGTGGGCCGGGACCAGTTCCTCGCCGGCCAGCAGCGAGAGCGCCTCGGGCGTGTCGAAGGTGACCCAGCACCGCCGCCAGCGTTCGTACCAGGGCCGCAGGGCGAGCAGTTGGGCCAGGTGGCCGCCGCTGGAGCCCACCAGGAGCAGGACCCCGGGCTCGCCGGCGTCCTCGGTTGTCGTTTCCACGCGACTCCCCACAAGTTCGCTTGGATGTTCGGTGGTCGCCACGCGACAGCAGATCACACGTCCCCCGGCTGGTGAAATAGGGCGACCGGGCGACAGATCAATCTCCGCGGGTGGCGGATCGGGTACGCCGCAGCGAATCGTCGATATCGACGATCGTCACGACCTGGAACTTCCTCGTCACCGTCCGGAGCCGACGGTGCGCGGCGGGCTCCACCGATTTCGGCGGATCAGCCGCTATGTCGTTTCTCGATGACGTCCAGCAGGGCGGGATGTAGCGCGGCGTTCCAGCCGGCGCCGGCGTCGGCGAGTCGCCAGGTGCGCAGCCACATCTCCAGCAGGTAGGCGTCGGCCACCAGCCGCCGGGCCGCCGCCCCGAGCCCGAGTTCGGCGCCGTACCGGTCCAGGTGGGCGTCGACGGCCCGCGCCGCCGCCGCAGCCGGCTCGCCCCGCAGCACCAGGGCCCGCTGGAACGCGTCGTGCGCCAGGTCGAAGCCGAGCGGCACGTCCGGCCCGCTGTGCTCCCAGTCCCAGGCGACGAGGCGGCCGGCGTGCACGCCGAGGTTCCAGGGCACCCAGTCGCCGTGCCAGTGCCCGAACTCGACGGCCGTGTCGCCGTGCCGGTCGGTCAGGGCGGCCACGGCGGCGACCGCCCGGGCCCCGTCCGGCGTGCCGGCGGCGGCGCGCCCGGCCTCGGCGGCGAGCCGGGCCAGGAACGCCGACC
>NZ_JBFABB010000257.1:0-2854 GCF_040640035.1 Micromonospora sp. NPDC023633
CCGCTGGTCAGGATCGCCCGCGACCTGAACGCCCGTCAGATTCCCTCGCCACGTGGGGCCACCTGGGGTGTCGGGACGCTGTCGCAACTCCTAAATGCGCCACCGTCGACGTCCGCGCCGCCGCCGGCGCCGCCGCCGAGGCCCAGGTGCGGGGCTGGCGGGCGGCGGGCTGGACCGAGTGGCGCGAGGCCACCGGCGGGGCGGTCTTCGACCGGCCGGTCACCCGCGTGCAGACCCGGGTGGTGCTCACCGCGAGCCGGTCCGGCGCCACCGCCGAGGTGCGCGCCGTGCGGCTCACCGCCGACGCCGGCGCCGCCGTCTCCGCCGCCACGCCCGGCCTCACCTACCGGGTGTACGCGACCCGGATCGGGCTGGTCGGCGAGGTGACCGCCAACGGGCACACGATCGTGGCCCGGGACCACTTCGTCGCGCTGCCCTCCCGGCGCGGCCTGGCCCCGGCGAACACCGGCGACTACACCGTCCGGGTCTGCACCACCACCGGCAGCCGCTGCGAGTACGCCCCGGTCTGGGACGTCGGCCCGTGGAACACCCGCGACGACTACTGGAACCTCAGCGCCGTGCGGGAGAACTGGAAGGACCTCCCGCAGGGCCGGCCGCAGGCGCAGGCGGCCTACCAGTCCGGCTACAACGGCGGGCGGGACCAGTTCGGCCGGGTGGTGCTGAACCCGGCCGGCGTCGACCTCGCCGACGGCACCTTCTCAGACGGGCTGCAGCTGACCACCAACGCGTGGGTGGACGTGGCGTACCTGTGGACCGGCAGCGGCACGCGCGGCGTGGTCGGCGACGGTCCACTCAACGTCCGCGCCGGCGCCGGCACGGGGTACGCGGTGCGCGGCCTGGCCGCCCGGTACGCCAACGTGCCGATCCAGTGCTACGTGACCGGGCAGACCGTGGCTGGCCCGTACCGGACCACCAACCGGTGGAACCGCCTCGCCAGCGGCCAGTACGTCAGCCACGCGTACGTCTCGGCGGTCTACGGCGGCACGGTGCCGCTCTGCTGACCACCGATCGCGTACGCCCACCGGGCCGGCCGGGGCCTCCGGTCCGGCCCGGCGCCCGGGCTGAGCGCCGGCCCGGCCCCGGCCACCGCGGCGCTCCGCGGTCCGGGGCCAACGCTCAGCCGGCCGCGATCCGCAGCAGGTCGCCCGGGACCACCGCCAGCAGGTCCGCCGCCCGGCCGCCGTTGACCGCCACGGCGACCCGGCCGGCGGAGTCGGCGTGCACCACCAGCCCGCCCGCTCCGGCGTCGCCGAAGGTACGCCCGTGCACGGCCTCCCGCCCGGGCCCGGAACCGCTGCCCGGCCGCACCCGGACCCGGGCCGGCAGCGGCGCCAGCAGGTCGGCCGGCGCGGCCAGCTGGACGTTGCCGAAGTGGTCGACGGTCAGCACCTCGGCCGTGAAGCCGTCCGCCTCCCGGCGGAGCACCGGCGCCGGCAGCCGGACCAGGGACCCCGGGTCGACCGCCGGGCCCACCCCGGCCAGCGGCGCGCCCAGCGCCAGCCGCGCGGCGACCGGCGCGAAGACGTCCCGGCCGTGGAACGTGCGGGACACCTCGGGCGCGAGCCAGGCCGGATCGGTCAGCTCGACGGCGGCGAGCACTCCGCCCAGCGCCTCGGCGGCCTCCACCAACAGGCCGTTGTCCGGCCCCACCAGCAGCCCGCGCGGGGTGGCCAGCGCGACACCCCGGCGGGTCGTGCCCACGCCCGGGTCGACGACGGCCACGTGCACCCCCTCCGGCAGGTGCGGCACGGCCTGCGCGAGCACCGCCGCGCCCCGGCGTACGTCGGCCGGCGGGACGAGATGGGTCACGTCGACGACCCGGGCCTGCGGCGCCAGCCGCGCGATCACCCCGTGGCAGGCGGCGACGAATCCGTCGGCGAGGCCGTAGTCGGTGGTCAGCGAGATCCACGGGGCGCGGGCCGCGCCGGCGGGTGGGGCGGCGGCGACCTGCCGATCGTGCACCGAGCGGCCGGCGGGGACCGGTTCGTCCGCGCTGAGGCGCAGCTCCAGGACCAGTTCGTCGTGCAGCGCGATGCCGTCCTCGCCGATTGCCGGGATGCTCGGCTTGAGCCGGCGCGCCCGGTCCACCGCGCCCTGGTCCACGCGCACCAGCCGCAGCCCGCGCCGCTGGTAGAACCGCAGCGCCCGCAGGTTGTCGTTCGTGGTGACGAGCCAGAGCCGGGACCGGCACGCGGCCCGGGCCACCTCCTCGGCCGCCGCCAGCAGGGCCGTGCCGACGCCGCCGCCGGGCGTCGCGGCCACCACGCTGACCACCTCCAGCCCGTCGGCGTCGTCGTGGTGGGCGAGCGCCCCGACCACCGCCCCGGCCCCGTCGGTCGCCACCAGCGTGGGCAGCGTACGCAGGTCGTAGCGGGTGTCGTGGGCGACGACGTACGGCCCACCCCACTCGCGTTCGTGCAGCGCGTCGACCGCCGCGCGGTCCCCGGCCCGCGCCGGCCGTACGGTCACCCCGGTCATCCCGTTCGCCCCGGTCATCCTCGGCTCCCCTCGTCGACCGGGTCGGGATCGTACCGGTGCCGGCCGTGCCGCCCGGTCGACCGGGGCGGGGTGGCAGAAATGGGACAACGCGCTGACCGACCGGCCACTGCCGGGACGGGACCGGGTTGGGCAGACTGCCAGGGGTGACCAACCGGAGCCTGCCCGCCGTCGCGGTCCTCGTGATCGCCGCCGCCCTCACCGCCGCCTGCGGCGACGACACGGAGGACCCGCCCCGCGCCGCGCCCCCGGCCGCCTCGGCGTCACCGGCGGGGCCACCTTGTGCACGGTCACGAGGTCGGTCCAGAACTTGACGGCCTTCTGCGCCTCGGGCGTG
>NZ_JBFABB010000258.1:0-2785 GCF_040640035.1 Micromonospora sp. NPDC023633
GCGGGCCGGCGGGGTGCGGGCCGGCGCGGTGCGGGCCGGCGGGGTGCGGGGCGCGCGGCGCGGGCGGCATCGGCAGGCGGCCGACCGGGGCGAGCGGCGGGTGGGTGGCGAACTGGCGTAGCCGGCCGCGGCGGTAGCGGCCGAGGGCGAAGACGTTGAAGAAGTGCAGCGCGCCGAGCACCAGCAGCACCAGGCCGATCTTGAGGGAGAGCTCCTCCATGGCCTGGGCGGTCGACCCGACCGGATCGGGGTGCTTCATCGCCACCGTGACGTAGCCGAGGTTGAGCAGGTAGAAGCCGACGACGAGCAGGCTGTTCACAGCCCTCGCCAGCCGCTCGTCGGCGAACACCTCCTCCAGGAAGACCAGCCCGTTGCGCGACAGCGCCCGGGCCACCCAGACGGTCAGCCCGATGCTGATCGCCAGGTAGACCAGGTACATCCAGACCTTCGTGTCCATCGCCGACGCCCTTCTTGAACGTGTTCAAATCTTGTGGCCTCAGCGTAGGCGACTTCTTGAACGTGTTCAAGTGGACCCTCGCGGCCGGCGGCGTGGCCCGGCCGGCCGGGGGGTCGGTATGGTCGATGCGCGCCGCTGCCAGGCGCGTCCTTTCGACGATGAGGCGGGCCATGGAGCGGGGTACGCGGGACACGGAGCCGGGGCGGGTGGTCCTGCGCCCGGCCGGTGAGATCGACATGGCCACCGCCGGCGAGTTCGAGGCGGTGCTGACCGAGGCGCTGCGCCGGCCCGGCGTCCGGGAGGTCGTCGTCGACCTGGCCGACGTGCGCTTCCTGGACTCCAGCGGCGTACGCGTCCTGGTGCACGGCGTCGCGGTGGGCCGCGGGGGCGACGTGACGCTGCGGGTGACCGGCCCGCAGCCGGGGGTGGCGCGGGTCCTGCGGATCACCGGGGTCGACGCCCTGCTCGGGCTCGCCGACGAGGCCACCGGCCGGCCTGTCGCGCGGGGGTGGCGCGGGCTGGACTGACCCGGCTCAGGGCTCCGCGTTCGCCGACGCGGTCGCGGACCACTCGACCAGCATCAGGGTCGCGTCGTCCTGGTGCGCCCCGCCCTGGTGCTCCGTCAGCGCGTGACTGAGCCGGCGCAGCGTCTCCGCGGCCGGCAGCCCGGACCCGATGTGCCTCTCGGCGAGGTCGGCCAGCCGGGACAGCCCGAACATCCCGCCCGCCGGGTCGCGTGCCTCGGTCACCCCGTCCGTGTGCAGCAGCAGCCGGTCGCCGGGCTCCAGCCGGGCCTGGGCGACCTCTCCGCCGTCGTCCGGCAGGCCGAGCGGGAGCCGGCGGCCCCCGGCCAGCTCCTGCACGGCCCGTCCCCGGCGCAGCAGCACCGGCGGCGGGTGCCCGGCGTTGACGTACCGCAGCAGCCCGGAGCCGGTGTCGAGCTCGGCGAGCACCGCGGTGACGAACCGCGCGTCCCGCCACTGGGCGACGATCGCGGCGTCCACCGCCCGCCCCAGACCGGGCAGGTCCGAGCCGGCGCGCCGGGCCGCCCGCAGCGCGGCCAACGCCACCGAGGTGGTGAGCACCGCCGGCAGGCCGTGACCGACCCCGTCGAGGATCGCCAGCGTCAGGGTCCCCTCGTGCACCGCGTAGTCGAAGGCGTCCCCGCCGACCTCGTAGCAGGGTTCGAGCAGGGCGCTGACCGCCGCCTCTGCGGTGGCGAAGGTCAGCGGCGGAAGCAGGTGCCAGAGCAGCTCGGCGGAGACCCCCATGGGCCGGCTCCGGCGCGCCCGGTGCAGGACGTCGCCGTAGTCCCTCTTGCTGGTGACCAGGTGGCCGACCAGCCCGGCGATGAGCCGGCAGCCGTCGCGGAGCGCCTCGTCGGCGAGGTCGGCGTCGGCCGGCGGGAACACCTCCAGCAGCCCGAGCCGGTCGGTGCCGTTGACGATCGGCACCCACAGCCGCGGCGGTGGCCCGTGGCCCGCGTGCACCTCGACCTGGGTGAAGGCGCGGCCGGCCAGGCTGGTGTCGATCGGCAGCACGTCCGGCGCGGGCCGGCCCGACCCCGGCAGCGGGCGCAGGCCGCGCTGCTCGGCGTCGACCAGGTACACGGTCGCCGCCACGCCCAGCGGCCGGAGCACGGCGCCGACCGCGGCCGCGAGTTCGTCCGGGGGCAGCCGGTGGGACCGGGACACGAGGTCGGCCAGGGCCCGGTGCCACGGGTGGGTGGCGGTCATGCTGTCGCATACCCCGGCCGGGCCCGGTCGAAGCCGGCCGGGCCCGGCCGGGGGGCGAACCGCCGCGGGCGGCGGGCGCCCGGGTCAGCCGGCCAGGCCGAGCACCTCGGCGGCCGCGCGCCCGCAGGCGTGGCTCGCGCCGTACGTGGTGACGAACGCCCGTACGCCCGCCGGACGCCACGGGGAGGGCCAGCCCATCTCGACCACGGTCACCGGATGCTCGGCGGCCAGGGCGGTCACCAGGTCGGCGCCGCCCGGCAACCGGTGCAGATGGCGGCCGACCAGCACGATCGGCCGGTCCCCGGCGAGCTGGCGCAGGGCGGCGGGCCCGGTCTCGGTGGCGACCACGCGCAGTTCCTCCGCGCCGTCCAGGTGCGGGCCGAGGCCCCACGGCACCCGCCCCTCGGCGAGGGTCGACGTGGCGTGCAGCTGGACGACCAGCGGGCGGTCCAGGCCGGCCAGTTCCCCCTCCACCCGCACGGCGCGCCGTGCCGCGGCGTATGGGGCATGATGACTTGACGTCATCCCCACCTTCCTCCGAGTTGACCCCGGCAGTCTTCGATGAGTCCCCGCCATAACGCGCTGGCAACAT
>NZ_JBFABB010000259.1:0-2718 GCF_040640035.1 Micromonospora sp. NPDC023633
GCCTCAAGCGCTACATCGTCCGCGACGTCTACACCGCCCTACGCGCAGACTTCGCCGCCCTCACCCCTTGACCTCCATAGGAGCATCGGGATGGCTGGCGGGGCACGGATACGCTCACTCCTTATCTGTAGTCCGTGCTGAAGGCTCATGACATGCACGACACAGAGCCGTGGATCATCTGGTGAGGTCTTACGGGGTAGTTCCTCACGACGCTGTGGCGTACCTCATCGAGGCAGTCGTGGACGTTCTTGGTCGGTTGGTCATGCCACAATCCCGCCCATGCCTGAGATCGTCACCGCGGCGTTGGTTCGCGAAGGTCGAGTCCTGCTCGTCCACCGAAGTCCGAACCGCCCTGTCTACCCGGACGTGTGGGATCTGCCCGGCGGACACATCGATGCAGGCGAGACAGAGATGGCCGCGCTCGCCAGGGAAATGCGCGAGGAACTGGGCGTGCGGATAACAACAGGCTCGGCGGTCCACCTGTGTCGGCTGGAGGTAGGCCGCGGAGAGGAATCCGTGCGCTTCAGTGCCTGGATTGTCGATGAGTGGGAGGGGACACCAACAAACGCCGCTCCCGATGAGCATGACGAGATCCGTTGGTTCCGGCCGGAGGAGTTGCCTCCGCTCATCCACGAACCCGTACGCACGGCGGTGGTGGAGGCGATGCGGGGTCACCAGCCCAGTGTCCAGCGAAGCGCATTGTCGTCCACGCATCTCATGATCATGCAGTTCGATCATTCGAGCGCCGAAATGGTCAAGTTCGGTGACACCTACGCGGACTCGGACTACAACCGTGCCGAAGCCGAGCGCGACGCCGCCGACTACGCGAGGCAGGCTGCGGCCAAGGGACTTCCACTTCAGTACCTCCTGGTGCGGGTGCAGACGGTAGCGGCGTTCGGACCTGAGTTCGACGGCTGAGGCTCGGGCAGCCAGCCCTGTTGCTGTCGACAGCAACGGTGACAGCAACAGGGCCGAACAGCGCGAGTCGAGGGCAGCCGGCGGCGGACTAACGCCCGACGTCATAGACATGCCCGGACGAGGCCGGACGGAGCGCCCAGAACTTACAAGCGAGGGGCCACCTACCCACGGTCGCCCTTCTTGGGCCAGGTGGCCAACGCCGCTAGGACGGCGCATGGAGCCAGACAACCCAGCAGGCCGCAGAGTGGCATGGCGACCATCCAGAACAACCCCTCCACGAGGCTAGATGGTAGGCGCTTGATTGAAGGCGTTGCGCGCCAGACGTCTGCCCAATGCAGCGGTGGGTCCTGGTGGAGCAGAGCAGGGGCGGCCCGGAGCCAGTGAGTGACAATCTCAGTGACGATCACGACGGACACCCGTGGACGCGTCGGGACGCTGTCGGATCGTCTCAGCAGCTCAGCCGATGCTTCAGGCCCGTTCAGGTGGCCTTGTTGGTTGCCCTGGTCAAGGAGTCGGTGGTCAAGATCATGCCGTCTCCAGGCCGTCAGAGGGCAACCCGTTGCGCCCACTGCTGACCATCAATGCCAGGCGTAACAGCAGTTCAAAGGCCAAGTCGTCTACTTTGGTCGACTATGCCCCAAGCCTTGATCAATACAACGCCAAGTGTTGAAGGCTTACTCCGTCGGCGGGGGAGTGAGCCAGGCGAGGGGTTGTCCGCTGAGGGCGGCGTCGGCCAGGCGGTGGGCGCTCGCGGTCTTGAGCGCCGCTCGTGAGCTGTCGATCCAACGTTCGACGTTGTCGATGCCCTGATGGCGGTACTCAACGGCTTGGACGAGGCATTCCAGCTTGTCGGCGTCGCGAGCGACGACGGCTTCCAGCGTCTCGCCCGCTTCGTATTCGGCGACGGCGGCGGTGATGACGTCGACGACGGCTGGGGGACAGGTGGCGACTTGGTCGGCGGTGACGGCGGTGTTGGGTACGGCGGTGAGGTAACGCTTGGCGATGTGCGGGATGTCGGTGATCCGGGTTTCCTGGGTGTCGTGCAGCACGCACAGCATCGAAACCCTGGCCGGGTCGACACCTTCCATGGCGGCGAGCACCATTCCGAGGAGCGCGGTCCGGAAGGAGTGTTCGGCGATGGACTCGGGGTGCTTGACGCCGGCGAACCACCAGCCGGTGCGGGCGGCGCGTTTGAGGACGCCGGCTTCGAAGATGAAGCTCATCGCTCCGGCGGCGTCGTGGTCGTCGGTCATTTGCCCGTCCCTGTGCCGGTGATTCCGTCAGCCCGCAGGCTGTAGACGATAGAGGCTAGTTCCTGCCGGGACTGCGCGGAGATCTGGTCACTGTCTAACTGGGCGTTTTGATCTTGTCTATTCACGCTTGGCCGGATTCGGTCAAGCGAATGCCGGCTCAGCAGAGTGGCCGCGTTGCGGATGTCGTCACCATTTGGCGCAACTGATCCCGCATCGATATGCCAGGTTCGCTCCGCAGAACGTGTCTGGTTCAGAAAAGCGCCGGGAAGTCGGACTGCATGTGCGATCCACCACGCCTCGTCCACAGTAGACCTGCGGCATGGCCGAGCGACCTGCCTACCCCTCCGACCTGTCCGACGCCCGCTGGGCGCTGATCGCACCACGGTTGACCGCCTGGCGGCAGGCACGTACCGACGCCGGGATCGGCGGACGTACCGCCAGCCATGACCTGCGCATCGTCACCGACACTCTCGGCCTGCTCCTCGCGGTCGTCGTCACCGCCGCCAGCGCCAGCGACAACACCGTCGGCATCGACCTGCTGGAACAG
>NZ_JBFABB010000260.1:0-2699 GCF_040640035.1 Micromonospora sp. NPDC023633
CCTGGCCACACCGCTGCATGGACCGCCGATCCTGGCCCAAGCCGACACCGCGCTCATCGAACTGCTCAGGAGGTAGCCGCCCGAGCCAGGCCGACGCCGACCTCTCCGCCGACGCGATGACAGGTTGCTCCACCGTCCACCGGTCGAACTCGTGAAGACCAGGACCAGGGAGCGCCGGCGATCCTGCCTCCCATTCAGGACCGTCGAAACACCCGACGTAGTGACAGCTGGCAGATCTGGAGCGCTTGACGCGGGATCAAGAGACCACAATGCCGCTTCATCCGGGATGCAGATGAAGCGGCAGGTCAGAGCGTTCCACAGCCAACAGCCCAACGGCCGACGGTCCGTGCCCGGTACCGCCAACAAAGATCATCCGTTACCGGATGTTACCGCCGTTACCCGAGAAGATCTTCATCTCCTCAGGTCAACCGGTCGGGACGGCCGGATTCGAACCGACGACCCCTTGACCCCCAGGACGATTTGGTAAGCGTTCCCGCACGTCACACACGCTATCCCCAAGATCAGGCCGTGCGGTCGACGTCGTGCCGCGCACCATCGCGCAGGTCGTGTGGTCCCCACTTGGTCCCCGGGACGCTGACACGCTCGACGACCTCAGCACGCGGTTTAGGAAGGCGACAGCGGCGGTGTGACCACTGTGGCCGCAACCTGGGCGGGCCGGCTACTTACCGGCTCCCCGGGCCAAGATCATTGCACGTACTCTGCACGAGCTGCGGGCGCCCGAGGACGGCCGGAGGCCGCCCGCAGGGCAGGCCGCGAGCGCGACGGCTATCCCTGACTTGCAAGGATCAAGACTGCTGTCGGCTGGCGTCGGTCGGTACCGCTGACCTGCGCGAGTCGTCGGCCGGTGTAGCTCTCCCCCGGCCCGTGTCGGCCGGCTTGGCTGTACTGATGGCTGTACAGCCAAGCGGCGTCCTACTCGTCGAGGGGTTCGTCACTCCACCGGAACGACGCCTCACCGCCACGAATGTGAAGGATGAAGTCGGCGACCTCCTGGCCGTCCGGCTTGACCAAAGCGACCGTCCGGCAGATCTGAGCCTGGACCGCCTCCCACGTGTCAACGTCCAGGTCGCCGGTCGAGTCCACCAACTCGACCTCGCGCTGGAAGAGCGGCGCTAGCTCGGCAAAGCCCGGTTCTGGTTCAAAATGCCCTGCAACCCAGGGCTGATCGACACCGTGCACGCGAATCTGGGCGACGACCTCCCCGCCTCGACGGAGCTGCCAGAGCTGGGCGTCCTTATGGTCATCGGGCATGGCCGAACCCTAGAGCACCGTCAGTTTGGAAGATCGTTCTTAGCTGACCTGATCCGTCCGGAACGCCTGGTCAGCGGGGGTGCCGTCGCGCCCGATCATGACCGCTGTTGACCGTCTGGGACACCGGCTACTGGCACATGACTGGCACGGCTGCGCGGTGGGTGCGCTGTTGTCCGGCGGCTTACGGCTTACAGCCCCCGGCCTTCGGGCCGCGGGCGGCTTTCCGTGTCGCCGGCTCTCCGCGCGCCTGGACCCCGGTACCCGGTGGCAAGCCGCGAAGCGGCGCGGCAGCGATCGCCCTGACCTCGACGGCGGCCAACCGCCCTCGCGATCGTTTTGTCGGGCAACGTCGGCGTCGGTGGGCGGGCTTGGCTGTACGGATGGTTGTACAGCCAAGCCCAACTGTCAGCTTGGGAATTGTCAATGCGAGGTTGGCCAAGGGCTCCGCAGCCTAGTCTCTCCGGTCCTCGGTGGCCTGGCTTACCACTGGTTCGCCTCCGCCAATGGCACGCTAATGGCACGTGGTCGGCATGGTGGCTACGAACGGAGGAAGTGGCTGAGATCAGCAGCACAGCGGGTCATCTCCTCACCGGCTTCGAGGACGAAGACTGCTCTGGCGGACCAAGCCGTGTCGTCTAGGTCGAGGCCGGGAGCCCGGAGAGTTACACCGAGCGAGACGCAACCTCGGCCGTCGTGCCGAGCATCGATTGCAAGCTCGCGCTCCCAAGACGTCCAGGTGCGGACGCCGTTCCAACCTTGCCAGTCAGCCGCGAGCCCCTGCACAAAGCCGGACAGGGTCGCATCAAGGTCGAAGAATTGTCCGTCGATCTTGGCGACCGTCGACGCGGTCAGGCCGTCGTCGTGCAGCTCCGTCGCGATGGTATAGACGTAGCCGTCACCGTACGGATCTTGCGGGGGATGGACAATCCACCGTTGGCCGCTGAAGGGCTGCAAGACGAACGCTTCGCTCATAGTGGCTCGCAGTATGCACACTCGCCGGGGGTCATGGCCTCCGTGTTTCCAACGGCACGGCGACCGAGGGATTATGAGATCAAACTGGCCGCCCCGCCGACCTGGTCACATGATGGTCTAGCAGCGGAAACACCTCTCGGCATCTCACACTGCTCCCCCGCTGTCCGCCGACCTCTTGCGGACTAGATGCGGACTGTTACCTGCCACGCCTCGCTCGCGGCATCACGTCCCGTCGCAGGGCCCTCATCAGGGCTGCGTGTCGATTGGTGCCACCACGTGGCATGAGTCGACGGGCGTACAGAGTCGCTACAGATCTTGAATGGCCAGGTTCGTCCGATGTGGTCTGTGTGATGGGCGTGTGCTGGGGTAGGTCGATGGGATGAGGTATCCCGATGGAGGTGGGTTGTCCGCCCGGGGGCGGGCGAAGCGTGAGGCGGTGCGGCGGCAGGCGGCCG
>NZ_JBFABB010000261.1:0-2616 GCF_040640035.1 Micromonospora sp. NPDC023633
CCCCACGAGCCGACCAACCGGTACAACGCCACCTGCACCGCGAACAGCCCTGCCTGGGTGTACATCGTCTGGTCCAGCAGCTGCGGCTCGCCCGCAACCACCTCCCGCAACGGCCGCTCGAGATGTTGGTCGAAGTATGCGCAGACCTGATCGAACGCCTCAGCGAATACCGGATACGCCTCATACAGGCCCTGGCCCATCCCGAGCCGCTGGCTACCCTGCCCGGAAAACACCGCCGCCAGCCGACCGGACCCGACGATCCCGGTAACCACCCCCGGTGCCTGATCACCCGCAGCCAGCGCCTGCAGCCCGCCCATCAACGCCGACCGATGCTGGCCGAGCACCACACCCCGGTGGGTGAACCCCGTCGCCCGGCTATCCACCAACGCCCGCCCCACCGTAACCGGCCCGACCTCGGGCCGGTCGGCCACGAACCCGGCCAGCCGCTGCGCCTGCGCCCGCAACGCCACCTCGGTCTTAGCCGACAGCAACCACGGCACCACCCCGCCCGGTAGTACCGGCGACTGCTGGCCCGAGCCCGCCGGGTCGGCCGGTGTGTCCTGCGACGACTCGAACGGTTCGGCCTCTTCCAGGATCTGGAGCGGTTCGGCCTCTTCCAGGATGAGGTGGGCGTTGGTGCCACTGATCCCGAACGAAGACACCCCGGCCCGTCGTGGCCGGCCGTTGCCCGGCCATGGTGTGGCCTCGGTCAGCAGTCGCACCGATCCAGCCGACCAGTCCACATGTGATGACGGGGCGTCCACGTGCAGCGTCCTGGGCATCAACCCATGCCGCATCGCCAGCACCATCTTGATGATCCCGGCGACCCCCGCGGCCGCCTGAGTGTGGCCGATGTTCGACTTCACCGACCCCAACCGCAACGGCTGTTCCGCCGGGCGGTCCTGGCCATAAACGGCGATCAACGCCTGCGCCTCGATCGGATCACCCAACGTGGTGCCCGTGCCGTGCGCCTCCACCACATCCACCTCGCCCGGCGTCAGCCGCGCGTTGGCCAGGGCCTGACGGATCACCCGCTGCTGCGACGGCCCGTTCGGGGCACTCAACCCGTTGGAGGCGCCGTCCTGATTGACCGCGCTGCCCCGCAGCACCGCCAACACCTGATGCCCCCGCCGGCGGGCATCCGACAACCGCTCCAACACCAAAATCCCGACGCCCTCACCCCAACCAGTGCCGTCGGCCGCGTCCGCGAACGGTTTACACCGCCCATCGGCAGCCAACCCACCCTGCCGGGAAAACTCCACAAACGCTCCCGGAGTGGCCATCACCGCTACACCGCCGGCCAGGGCCATCGAACACTCACCCGACCGCAACGCCTGCGCCGCCAGATGCACCGCCACCAACGACGACGAACACGCCGTGTCCACCGACACCGCCGGGCCCTCCAGGCCCAAGGTGTAAGCCACCCGCCCCGACATGACACTCGCAGCGTTCCCGGTAAGGAGGTGTCCCTCGCTCCCGGTCTGCGCGTCGGCGATCATCGAGATGTAGTCCTGCCCGTTGGTGCCCACATACACGCCGGTGTCCGACCCGCGTAGCCCGGACGGGTCGATCCCGGCCCGCTCCAACGCCTCCCAGGAAACCTCCAACAACAGCCGCTGCTGCGGATCCATCGCCACAGCCTCCCGCGGACTGATCCCGAAGAACCCCGCGTCGAACAACGCCGCACCAGTCAGGAACCCACCCTCCCGGGCATAACTGGTCCCCGACCGCGCCGGATCCGGGTCATACAACGACCCGACATCCCAACCCCGATCCACGGGGAACCCACCCACCGCGTCAACACCCTCGACCAGCAACTGCCAAAACCCCTCCGGGTCACCCACCCCACCCGGATACCGACACCCCATCCCCACAATCGCCACCGGCTCGGCGCTGGCGGCCTCCAGTGCCTGTACCCGGCGGTTAGCCTGGCGCAGCTCGGCTACGGTCCGCTTGAGGTACTCGCGCAGCTTGTCGTCGTTGGTCACGGGTGTCCCTCCGGAGCGGGTACGGGCGTTCAGGCCGAGCCGAGCTCGTTGTCGACAAGTTCGAACAGCTCGTCGTCGGTGACCTCGTCCAGGTCGGTGTCGGGCCCGGCGGTCGACTCTGCGGGCAGCGGCGTGGTGAGCCGGGCGACCAGCGCCTGGAGGCGCCAGGCGAGCTGGGCGCGCGTGTCCGCGTCCACGGCCGGTTCGGCGAGCGCGCGCTCCAACCGGTCGAGCTCGGCGACGGCCGGTGCCTCGGCCGGCTCGGCCGGCCACAGCTGGGCCCGGAGATGGTCGGCCAGGGCGGCCGGTGTCGGATGGTCGAAGACCAGCGTGGCCGGCAACGGCAGCCCGGTCGCGGTCGCCAGCCGGTTACGCAGCTCCACCGCGGTCAACGAGTCGAAGCCGAGCTCGCGGAACGCCCGATCAGGTGCGATCGCCTGGGCACTGTCGTGACCAAGGGCTGTAGCCGCGTGGGTACGTATCAGCTCGAGCACCTTCTGCTGGCGCTGCGGACCGGTCAACGCCCGCAACTCAGTGGCCAGCCCTGAATCATCGAGTGGGCCGGGCTCGGCGTCGGCGACGGCGGCCTGTACCTCGGGCAGCCTGGCCAGCAGCGCACTCGGGCGTG
>NZ_JBFABB010000262.1:0-2489 GCF_040640035.1 Micromonospora sp. NPDC023633
GTGTTCTTCGAGGTCATGCTGGTGCCGATGTACTTCCTCATCGGCAGCTACGGCGGCCACCAGCGGCAGTACGCGGCGGTGAAGTTCTTCCTCTATCGAAGCCCACCTGCGTCGGCGGGTCGTCCCGGTCGACCACGTCGACGAGTCGGTCGGCCCAGCTGCGGGCGAGCGACGCTGCCGGCGCGTGGCCCAGCTCGGCGTGCACCGCGTCCATGGCGGCGAGGCAGCCTGCGCCGCCGTCGGCCCAGGCGACGGCCGGGGACCCCGCGCTGGCGGCGGCCAGGCCCACCGCCGCGCGGGCCTGCCCGGCGAGGCCGGGGTCGGCCAGCAGGGTGGACAGCCGGGCGAGTCCGTACGCGATGCCGCCGAGGCCGTACAGCCCGCCGGGGCCGATCGCGGCGGTCAGGTCCGGGCGCGCGCCGAGCAGCCGGAACAGCCCCGGCACCCCGCCGACGGCCCGGTGGGCCAGCTCGGCGTAGCGGGCGGTACCGGTCACCGCGGCGAGCTGGCCGAGGAAGAGCGCGACCCCGAGGTGCCCGTTGGCCAGCCCGGCCCCCATCGGCAGGACGAGCCACTGCCGGTCGTCGACCAGCTCCAGGCCGAGCCAGTTCACCCGGCCCGCGCCGGCCACGCTCCGGGCCTGGATCTCGTCAGCCACCGCGCACGCCGCGGCGAGCAGGCGCTCCGGCGACGCGGCGGCCTCCGCGACCGGACGTGACGTCGGCACGGCGGCGTGCCGGCCGTCGACCGGGCGACGGGTCGCGAGCGTCGCCGCGACGATCCACTCCTGGTGCCGCCGGTCGGCCTCGCCCAGCGTGGCGATCTTGCCCAGCGCGGCGTCGAGCCCACAGCGGGCCAGCGGCACGGGCAGCGGTCCGCCGCCACCGGCGACCCGGACGGCCCGGCTGCCCGGCGTGCCCTCGAACAACGGGACGTCGCCCGCCCACAGCGCGGCGACCTCGTGCCGCGGGAACTGGGCGAGGAACGGGTGCCCGCCCGCGCTGGACCAGAGGACGCCGAACGCGCGGTCCCGCTCCAGCGCGTCGCCGAGCACGTCCGGGTGGGTGGTCTCGGTGAGCAGGGTGTGGTACGCCGAGGTGGGGCGGGCGACCAGCCGTACCGGGACGTCGGCGCAGGAGGCGACCAGGTCGGTGAACTCCCGCCGGTGCGCCCGGATCGTCTCGTACGCCAGCCGGAACCCCGCCCGCAGCGCGGGCTCGTGGGCGCCGGGATCCACCACGTCGTCGCCGACGCGGGGTCGGTTGCGACCGCCGACGAAGTCGACGGCCCGGCGGGTCAGCCGCATCCGGTCGGTGCCCGGGTCGGCCCAGTCGAGCGCGCTGGCGGGTGCGGGCCCGCCCCGGTCGCCGCCGACGCCGGACAGGTCCATCGCCCCCTGGTCGCCCACGACGATCACCGGCACGAGGCCGGTCCGGTGCACCGAGGCGGTCAGCAGGTCCGCAGCCGGGTCGCCGGTGCCCACCGGCTCGCCCAGCGCGGGGTGGAAGAGCGTCTCGGTGTCCACCACGACCGGGGTGTCGCCGGCGGCGATCAGGTTCTCGTAGTGCATGTCCGTGGCGTGCAGGGCGTGCAGCAGCGCGACCAGGGCGCCCTGCCGGCGGTAGAACCCGTCCGCCTGCTCCGGGTGGCTCAGCGCCGTCGCGTCGACGTACTCCGACCAGCCGTAGCCCGGCCGGGTCAGGGCGGCGACCCCGCGCAGCCCCAGCCCCAGCCCCGGCGCCCGCCGCTCCAGCCAGTCGACGAACCCGGTGAAGCGCACCTGGGAGGCCAGGTCGCGCGGCTTGTAGACGACGCGGCGGCCGTCGGCGAAGCGCAGCACGGTGGTCGTACGGCCGCCGGTGTGGGCGTCGCCCAGGTTGCTGCGGACCGCGACCAGCGGGCCGGGGTCGCCGTCGCCGAGCAGGGTTTCCACCAGCTCGTCGCGGTCGGCGACGAATCGGGTCAGCAGTTCGAGCGCGGACCGGGCGGCCGCCGTGGCGGCCTGTGCCAGCAGGCGGGCCAGCACGGGATAGCGGTCGACCAGCCCGGCCAGCCCGGCCGGGTCGCAGAGCTGTGCCACGAAGTCGGCGAACCGGGCCCGGCCGTCGGCGCCGGCGAGCCGGCCGGCCGCCCGGCGTCGGTGCAGCTCCGAGACCAGCGTGCGGGCCGCGACGGCGAGCAGGTGGCGACCCAGTGCGGCGGCGAACTGGTCGGTGAGGGCGGCCAGCTCGACCGTCCTCTCCGTCGCGAGTCGGCGGGCTCCGGCGAGGAACCGGTCGGTGGCGACGTCGACGAACGGTCGCAGGGGCGCGGTGAGCGCGGCCCGCCAGTCCGCCGGGTCCGCCGGCGGCCGGGGCGTGGTCGCGGCGACCAGCGCCGCCTCGACGGTCTCCGCCGCCGGCGTCCGGACCTCCTACCGTGGCCGGATGCGCACACGCTTCGCCGCCGTCCACGACTGCTTCGCCGAGCTGCTCGCCGAGGGCCGGGAG
>NZ_JBFABB010000263.1:0-2417 GCF_040640035.1 Micromonospora sp. NPDC023633
GGCGGCCGGGTCCCAGGCCGGCGCGTGCAGCGGGCCCGCGGTGCGGGCCAGGTCCAGCACGGCGTCCAGGTCCACGGTGGCCGCGACGAGGTCGGCGAGGGCGGCCACGATCGCCAGGGACTCCGGTGCCCGCTCGGCGACCGGCACCAGCCCGAGGTGGCGCGCCGGGGCGGCGACCTCGGCGGCGCGGGCGACCGCGCCGAGCACCGGCACGCCCACCTCGGCGAGCCCGTCGCGCAGCAGCGACTCGTGCCGGGGCGAGCCGACCCGGTTGAGGATCACCCCGCCGATCCGCACGTCGGGGTCGAACGCGGCCATGCCCAGGGCGAGCGCGGCGGCGGAGCGGCCCTGCGCGGTGGTGTCCAGCACCAGCAGCACCGGGGCGTCGACCAGCCGGGCGACGTGCGCGGTGGAGGCGTACCCGCGGCGGCCGACCGCGCCGTCGTGCAACCCCATCACGCCCTCGACGACGGCGATGTCGGCGGGCGTCGGGGTGCCGGCGCCGTGGCGCAGCAGCGGCGCGATCCGCTCCTCGCCGACCAGCCACGGGTCGAGGTTGCGGCCGGGACGGCCGGCGGCGAGCGCGTGGTAGCCGGGGTCGATGTAGTCGGGGCCGACCTTGTGCGGGCTGACCACCAGGCCGCGGCGGCGCAGCGCGGCGAGCAGCCCGGTGGCGATGGTGGTCTTGCCGTGCCCGCTGGCGGGCGCGGCGACCACCACGCGCGGCAGCGCCCACGCGCCGCCGTGGTCGCCGGTCGCGTCGGCGGCCGGGGTGTCGCTGGTCACCACTCGATGCCCTTCTGGCCCTTCTGGCCGGCGTCCATCGGGTGCTTGACCTTGGTCAGCTCGGCGACCAGGTCGGCGGCCTCCACCAGACGGGGGTCGGCGTCGCGGCCGGTGATCACGACGTGCTGGAAGCCGGGGCGGTTCGCCAGGGTGTCGACCACCTCGTCCACGTCCACCCAGCCCCACTTCATCGGGTAGGTGAACTCGTCGAGCACGTAGAGGCCGTACCGCTGGGCGGCGAGGTCGCGCTGGATCTGCCGCCAGCCCTCCAGGGCGTCGGCGGCGTGGTCGGCCTCGCCGCCGCGCTGGATCCAGGACCAGCCCTCGCCCATCTTGTGCCACGCGACCGGGGCGCCCTGCCCGGTGCGCTCGTGCACCTCGCCGAGGGCGCGGAAGGCGTTCTCCTCCCCCACCCGCCACTTGGCGCTCTTGACGAACTGGAACACCCCGACCGGCAGTCCGGCCGTCCAGGCGCGCAGGGCCAGCCCGAACGCGGCGGTCGACTTCCCCTTCATCTGTCCGGTGTGGACGATCAGCAGCGGCCGGTGGCGCCGCTGCCGGGTGGTCAGCCCGTCGGCGGGCACGTGGGACGGCTTCCCCTGCGGCATCAGGCGGCGCTCCTTGTCGGTCGGGCCCCCGCGCCGGCACCGTTCGCGCCCGCGCCGTCGGCGGCCTCGTCCGGGGCGCCGGGGCGGGAGGTGCGAGATCGCGGGGCGGGGTGGGTGGCGAGGGTGGTCAGGGGGGCGGTCGCCACCTCGTCGAGCCGGTGGTGGGTGGCGTCCAGTTGGGCGGCGAGGCGGCGGGCCAGGCCCAGGCGGACCGGGCCGGTCTCGCAGTCGACGACGACGCAGGGTGCGCCGGTGGCCGCGAGGACGCCCGCCGCGCGGGCCGCCCGGTCGAGCGGGCGCTCGCCGGCGGTGGCCCGGCCGTCGGTGACCACCAGCACCAGGGGTCGGCGGCGGGGATCGCGCAGCCGCTCCACCCGCAGCAGGTCGGCGGCGGCGAGCAGCCCCTCGGCCAGCGGGGTGCGCCCGCCGGTGGGCAGCTCGGCCAGCCGCGTGGAGGCGGCCAGCACCGACGAGGTGGCCGGCAGCAGCAGCTGCGCGGCGGCGCCCCGGAAGGCGACCACCGCGACCTTGTCCCGGCGCTGGTAGGCGTCGGTGAGCAGGGCGAGCACGGCCCCCTTGACGGCGGCCATCCGCGCCCGGGCGCCCATCGAGCCGCTGGCGTCGACGACGAAGAGCACCAGGTTGCCCTCGCGTCCCTCGCGGACCGCCTCCCGGACGTCGTCCGGGCGCAGCCGCAGCGGCCCGCCGACCCGGCCGCGGGTGGCCTGGTGCGGGGCGGCGGCCCGGACGGTCGCCGGCAGGTGCAGCACGCCGGCCCGGCCGGTCGGCACCCGCGCCCCGGTGGTCCGGCCGCGCCCGGTCCGGGCCCGGGAGCGGCGGCCGGGCACCCCGTCGCCGATCCCGGGCGCGGTGAGCAGCCGGGCCTTCAGGCCTTGTCGGGGTACGGCCACGGCCGGCCCGCCGCCGGGCCGGTCGGCGTGCTCGTCAACAACGCCGGCACCGGGGCCTCCACCCCGTTCGTCGAGACCGGCTGGGAGCAGTGGCGTGAGGTGCTCTCCGTCG
>NZ_JBFABB010000264.1:0-2407 GCF_040640035.1 Micromonospora sp. NPDC023633
GGCGGTGGTCGGTGCGGCGGTGGTCGGCACCGGCTGCTGCGGGGCCGTCGTCGTCGGGGCCGGCTCGGTCGTCGCGGCCGGTGGCGTGGTCTCCGGCGGCGGCGCCGTGGTCGAGGGCGCCTCGGTGGGCACCGGTTCCGTCTCCGTCGGATCGGCCGTCGGCGTGTCCCCGCCCGGCTCCCCGCCCGGCTCCCCGCCCGGCTCCCCGCCCGGCTCCCCGGCCGGCTCGGTCGCGGGGGAGGCGACGCGGGCGGCGGTCGGGGCGGCGGTCGCCCAGCCCGGCCCCGCGGTGACGGTCAGCCCGACCGTGAGGCCGATCGCCAGCAGGGGCAGGGCACGTCGGTCACGCGCCCGCCGGCCGGGCCGTACGTCCACGCGAGCCATCTGTCCTCCGGTGACGATGAGTGAGGTACCCATATTCGACAAATGTTGCTAGAGGGCACTAGTCCCGCCGGGAAACAAATCCGTAACGGGTTCGACCCGGGCGGCGACGAGGAGCGGTAGGCTCGGCGACCGTGACCGGTTACCTGGGCTCGTACGCGACGCTCGGGCTGCTGCTGCTCGCCAGCGTCCTCTTCTTCGTTACGGCGTTCTCGGCCAACCGGGTGTTACGTCCTGCCCGTCCGGCCGATCCCTTCGGCAAGCGCACCAGCTACGAGTGCGGCCTCGACCCCGTCGGCGCCGACTGGGCGCAGATGCAGATCCGTTACTACGTGTACGCGTACCTCTACGTGCTGTTCGCCGTCGAGGCGGTGTTCCTCTTCCCCTGGGCGGTCGTCTTCGACCGGCCGGGATTCGGGATGGTCACGGTCGTGGAGATGGCCGTCTTCGTCGCGGTGCTGGCGCTCGGCATCCTCTACGCCTGGCGGAAGAACATCCTGCGCTGGTCCTGACCGCCACGGCGCGGCGGTCAGGCGAGGCCGCGCCGGGCCAGCGTCGGCGGGCGGTCGCCCCGGATCGAGGCGACCATGTCGAGCACCCGCCGGGTGGGTCGGACCTGGTGCGCGCGGAACACCCGGGCGCCCAGCCAGGCCGAGACGGCGGTGGCCGCCAGCGTCCCCTCCAGCCGCTCGGCCACCGGCAGGTCCAGCGTCTCGCCGATGAAGTCCTTGTTCGACAGGGCCACCAGCAGCGGCCAGCCGGTGCCGGAGAGCTCGCCGAGCCGGCGGGTGATCTCCAACGAGTGGCGGGTGTTCTTGCCGAAGTCGTGCGCCGGGTCGATCAGGATCCCGTCGGCGCGTACGCCCAGCGCGACCGCGCGGTCGGCGAGCCCGGTCACCGTCGTGAGCACGTCGGCGACCACGTCGGCGAAGGCCGCGCGGTGCGGGCGGGTCCGGGGCGCCAGGCCGCCGGCGTGCGAGCAGACCAGGCCGGCCCCGGTGCGCGCCGCCACCTGTGCCAGTGCCGGGTCGGCGCCGGACCAGGTGTCGTTGAGCAGGTCGGCGCCCGCCGCCACCGCCTCCACCGCCACCTCGGCCCGCCAGGTGTCGATCGAGATCACCACGTCGGGGAAGGCGGCCCGGACGGCGGCGATGGTCTCCACCGTGCGGCGGATCTCCTCGGCCACGTCGACCTCGGCGCCCGGACCGGCCTTGACCCCGCCGATGTCGATGATCTCGGCGCCCTCCTCGACCGCCCGCTCCACGGCGCGCAGCGCGCTGTCCTGGGCGAAGGTCGCGCCCCGGTCGTAGAACGAGTCCGGCGTGCGGTTGACGATCGCCATCACCACCAGCTCGTCCGGGCCGAACGTGCGCCCACCGAGCCGAAGCGCCCCGGCCATGCCGCCTCCTGAAGGTCCGCCGCCGACCCGTGCCCGCCGTCGGCCGGTCACGACGCTAGCCGGTCCGCCCGGGTCGGGCCCCGCTGGTCCGCTGTCACCGCCTCCCGGCCCGGTGCGTCGGGCGGAGGTACTTCGACGCGGATCCGGGACGCGGCGGGTCGTGGGGTCGCTCCGGGCGGTTCGACATGCCACGATCTGTGCATGGGTCAGGTTCTGCTCCTGCTGGTCGTGGCGTTGACCGTCGCGGCGGTCGTGTTCGGGGTGACGGTGCTGGTCTCCGGCCGGGATCCCGGCCTGGCGCCGGCCGAGCCGGACGGACGGGCCGTGCCGTTGCCGGCGGCCCGCCCGCTGCGCGAGTCCGACGTGGGCGAGGTCCGGTTCGACACCGCGCTGCGGGGCTACCGCATGGCCCAGGTCGACCACGCGATGCGCCGGGCGGCCTACGACATCGGCTACAAGTCCGAGCTGATCGGCGTGCTGGAGGCGGAGGTCGCCGCGCTGCGTGAGGGGCGGACGGCGGACGCCGACGCCCTGCGCCGGGCCCGGGAGCGGGCGGCCGCCGCCGAGCCGTCGCCGGAGGCCCGGGGGGCGGTGCCGGTCGGGGCCGACCGGCCGGGCGCGCCGGGG
>NZ_JBFABB010000265.1:0-2384 GCF_040640035.1 Micromonospora sp. NPDC023633
CGACGGCCCACAGGACGGGCTGCACGACCTCGACCCGCTCCAGCCACGACTCGTAGGGCGGCAGGCCGCGGCGGCCCCCGGCGCGCCGGGTAACGTGCTGCGGCATGACCGCCGTGGCGTACTCCCACTGCTCCTTCTGCGGTGCCGCCTACCCGCCGGCGACCGGGTGGCCGCGGGTCTGCGCGGCCTGCGGCGAGACGGTCTGGCGCAACCCGCTGCCCGTCGCGGTGGCGGTGCTGCCGGTCCGCACGGCCCGGGGCCTCGGCGTGGTCGTCGTCCGCCGCGACATCGAGCCGGCACGCGGCCAGCTCGCGCTGCCGGGTGGCTTCGTCGAGTACGGCGAGGAGTGGCAGGAAGCGCTGGTCCGGGAGCTGTGGGAGGAGACCGGCCTGCGCGCCGACCCCGCCGACGCCCGGCTCCTCGCGGTGCACGGCGCCCCGGCCGGCGGCACGATGATGGTCTTCGGCGAGCTGCCCGAGCGGCGGGCCGACGCGCTGCCGCCGTCGGCGCCGACCCAGGAGGCCACCGAGTGGCTGGTGCTCACCGAGCCGACGGAGCTGGCCTTCTCCACCCACACCCGGGTGCTCGCGGACTTCCTCGCCCGGCGCGCGGGCTGAGCGGGGCCGCTCAGTCGGCCAGGTACCGCGCGGGCACCGCGTCGGTGAGCCAGACGCCGTTGGCGCTGCGGTAGAAGGCGTGCCCGTCGCGGGCCATCGCCGCCGCGTCCACGGTCAGCACCACCAGCTCGCCCGCCCGGCGGGCGCCCACCCGCCGGGCGGTCGCCACGTCCGGCGACAGGTGGACGTGGTGCCGGCCGGCCCGGTGCAGGCCGGTCGCCCGGATCGAGTCGAGCGCGACGCGGCTGGTGCCGTGGTAGAGCCGCGCCGGCGGCGGGCTGGGCGTCAGCCCCAGGTCGACCGGGATCGAGTGCCCCTGGTTGGCCCGGACCCGCTCGACGCCGTCGGCGCCGCGTGCCACGGCGAAGCGCTGCTTGTCGTTGCCGGCCACCACGGCGTCCAGGTCGGCGCGGTCGATCCGCAGCGCGGCGAGCAGGTCGTCGACCGACACCCAACCGGCCCCGTCGGGCACGAGGCCGAACTGGGCGGGCTCGTGCCGCAACGCCAGGGACATCCGCTTGCTCAGCCGCACCATCGCCCGGTGATCCATTGCCGGAGTCTCCCCCGCCGGGCACCGGCGGCGCCATCGGATTCGCCGGGCGCCCCGGCTCCGGGCGCTCGACCGACCGCCGGCACTCAAGGCCCGGCGTCGCGGGCAGCCGATATCCTCGACCGGGTGAACCCGGCCCGGCAGACCGAGCGCAGGCTGATCGCCTCCAACAAGAAGGCGCGGCACGACTACACCGTCCTCAAGACCTACGAGGCGGGCATCGTGCTGGCCGGCACCGAGGTCAAGTCGCTGCGCGAGGGCCGGGCGTCGCTGGTCGACGCGTTCGCCCAGGAACGCGACGGCGAGCTGATGCTGTACGGGCTGCACATCGCCGAGTACGGCTTCGGCAGCTGGACCAACCACGCGCCCCGGCGCACCCGCAAGCTGCTGCTGCGCCGGGTGGAGATCGCCCGGATCCTGGAGCGGACCCGCGAGGGCGGCCTGACCCTGGTGCCCTTGTCGATGTACTTCTCGGGCGGCTGGGCGAAGGTCGAGCTGGCCCTGGCCAAGGGCAGGAAGTCGTACGACAAGCGGCAGGCGCTGGCCGAGCGGGACGCCGAGCGGGAGATCGCCCGGGAGCTGGGCCGCCACCTCAAGGGCCGCACCGCGCGGCGGGGCTGACCGCCTCCCCGTCGGCGCCTACCCCCGCACCGTCGTCACGGTGGGTCGGCGCGGCACGCCGGAGAGTCGTTGACGCCACGCCTCCGCCATGATGTGCTCATTCGGCCACGGTAATGAAAACCGTAGTCATTACCGGCGAACCGGAGGAGGAGCATCATCATGTCTCTCACCGTCCCGCCCGCCCTGCTCGACGCCGCCGAGCGCGGCCCCATCGACGACGCCGAGTTCGTCGCCTGCGTCCGCGACTCGCTGCCGTACGCCTGGCAGACGATCAGCCGGGTGGCCGCCGAGCTGGCCTCCACCGGCGCGGACCACGCCGACAACGTGATCCCGCCGCCCACCGAGGCCGAACGCGGCCAGTTGCTGCGGGCGCTCGCCAGCGACGCCATCCGGGCCGGCCTGGAACGGCACTTCGGGGTCAAGCTCGCCTTCCAGAACTGCCACCGGGTCGCCGCCTTCCGCCCGGCGGCCGTCGACTCCGACGCGTACCGGCGGTTCATCTCCGCCCGGGGCCAGCTGCTCAACCAGTCCCCCGAGCTGCGCAACTGCTGACCCCGTGCGGCCGGCGGGCGGGACGGGCGCCGAAGGCCCGTGCC
>NZ_JBFABB010000266.1:0-2362 GCF_040640035.1 Micromonospora sp. NPDC023633
GGCGCGGCCGGCCACCGGTGCGGGCCGCGCCCGGTCAGCCGACCGTCGAGCCGAAGACCTCGTCCCGGACGGCGTCCAGCGCGGTGCGCAGCGCGCCCCGCAGGATCGGCTCCTCGGGCAGCCCCGTGGGCACCACCCGGGGACGCACCAGCGTGATCGCCGCGACCTCGTGCTGCACGCGCTCGGCCAGCGCCGCCCCGCCGGCCTGGCCGACCTCGCCGGCGAGCACCACCAGCGGCGGGTCCAGCACCACGCAGGTGCTCGCCACGCCCAGCGCCAGCCGGCGGGCCACCTCGTCGAGCATGGGGCCGCCGGCCGTGCCGTCGGCCACCGCCGCCCGCACCGCGTCGGCGCCGCTGTCGTCCGGGTAGCCGTGCGCGCGGGCCAGTTCGCGGACCGCGTCCGCGCCGACCAACTGCTGGAACGCCGGCTTCGCCCGGCGGGACACGTCACGCGGGATGGGCGCGCCGGGCACCGGCAGGTAGCCGATCTCGCCGGCGGCGCCGCTGCTGCCGTGGTGCAGCCTGCCGCCCAGCACGATCGCCAGGCCGACGCCGGCGCCTACCCAGACCAGCACGAAGTCCGTGAGCCCCTGGGCCGCGCCCGACTGCGCCTCGGCGACGGCGGCCAGGTTGACGTCGTTCTCGAAGACCACCGGGGTGTGCAGGTCGTCCCGGAGCGCGGCGAGCAGACCGGTGTGCCAGCGGGGCAGGTTGAAGGCGAACGTGATGTCGCCCGTGCCGGGGTCGACGAGGCCGGGGGTGCCCAGCACGATCCGCCGTACGCTCGACAGCTGGGCCCCGGCGCTGCTCGCGGCCTGGACCACCGCGTTGTGCACGACCCCGACGGGGTCGTCGGTGTCGCGGGTCGACTGCTCGACGCGGCCGATCACCGTCCCGGTGATGTCCGCGCAGGCGGCGACCACCCGGTCGGCGCCCACGTCCACCCCGACCACGTGCGCGCTGCCGGGCCGCACGGCGTAGAGCTGGGCGTTCGGCCCCCGCCCGCCGGCCTGCTCGCCGACCCGGGCGACCAGCCCCCGCTCCTCCAGCCGCTCGACGAGCTGGGAGGCGGTGACCTTGGACAGCCCGGTCAGCTCGCCGAGCCGGGCCCGGGTCAGCGGCCCCTGCTCCAGCAGCAGCTCCAGCGCCGCGCGGTCGTTGAGCGCCCGCAACAGGCGGGGGGTGCCGGGCAGCCGGGTCGCACTCATGCCACGTCCTCTAGTTTTGGTAAACCTTGCTAACTGTAAATCGACCTGCGAGCGGGTAGCCGACAGCGTATCGGCCGCCCGGGAGCGGGGTGCTCGGCCGACCCGGTACGTCACCGACCCCCGCCGGTACGAATTCGTGCCGTCGGGGACGAAAGGGGAAGATCACGTGGGGCTGGATCCAGGACTGCGCCGGCTCGCGCTCGGCACGCTGCTCGCCGCGTACCCGGGGCCGGTTCCCCCGGGCTGGGCGGTCGACCTGGTCGCCGAGGGGCTCGCGGGGCACACCCTGTTCGGCACCAACGTCCACGACCCCGGGCAGGTGGCGGCGAGCACCGCCGCCCTGCGGGCCGGCCGCCCGGACGTGCTGGTCGCGATCGACGAGGAGGGTGGCGACGTCACCCGGCTGGCGCACGCCACCGGCAGCCCGTACCCGGGCAACGCGGCGCTCGGCGCGATCGACGAGGTGACGCTGACCCGCCAGGTCTACGAGGCCATCGGCGCGGAGCTTGCCGCCCTCGGCGTCACCGTCAACCTCGCGCCGACGGTGGACGTCAACACCGCCGACGAGAACCCGGTGATCGGCACCCGCTCGTTCGGCGCCGACCCCGCCCGCGTCGCCGCGCACTCCGCCGCCGCCGTGGCCGGCCTCCAGGCCGCCGGGGTCGCCGCCTGCGCCAAGCACTTCCCGGGGCACGGCGCGACGGTCGCCGACTCCCACCACGAGCTGCCCACCGTGGACGTGCCGCTCGACGTGCTGCGCCGGCGCGACCTGCCACCGTTCGCCGCGGTCGTCGCGGCCGGCGCGCGGGCCGTGATGACCGCGCACATCCGGGTGCCGGCGCTGACCGGCGACGGCCCCGCCACGTTCAGCCGGGCGGTCCTGGTCGACCTGCTCCGCGGCGAGTACGGCTTCACCGGCACCGTCATCACCGACGCGCTGGAGATGAAGGGCGCCGCGGTGGCGGCCGGCGGGATCGGCCCGGCCGCCGTCCGAGCCCTCGCCGCCGGGGCCGACCTGCTGTGCATCGGCGCCGAGGTCGACGCCGCACTGGTCGAGCGGGTGGTCGCGGAGATCGTCGGGGCGCTGGCCGACGGCCGCCTGGACCGGGCACGGGTGGAGGAGGCGGCCGGCCGCGCCGCCGCGCTCGCCGC
>NZ_JBFABB010000267.1:0-2334 GCF_040640035.1 Micromonospora sp. NPDC023633
GTCACCCACCAGGACATCCCCTTCGACAAACTCGTCGAACGCACCCAACCCACCCGCGACCGCCACACCCCACCCCTCATCCAAACCGTCTTCACGACCTTGGAAGGCACCGATCCGGCACCGCTGCACACCGCCACGATGCGGCCGCTGCCGATCGACGAGGGGGTCGCGAAGTTCGACCTGACCGTCCAGGTGCAGGTGGAGCCGGACTTGGTCCGGGTGTTCTTCGACTACGCGTGTGACCTGTACGAGCCCGCGACGATGGCTGAGCTGGCCGACAGCTACCGGGCCCTGGTGGCCGCCGTGCTGGCCGAGCCGGACCGGCCGCTGTCCACCGTGGTCGCGGTCACGGATGCGCAGCGGGAGCGGCTCGCCGACGCGTTGATCGCCAGCCCGGTCGCGGTTCCGTCCAGTGACCTGGGGTGCGTGCCGCGGCTGGTGGCCGACGCGGCCCGGCGGCATCCGGACGTGACGGCGATCGTCGACGGGGCGGGCGCGCTCACGTACCGGGAACTCGACGAGTGGTCCAACCACCTCGCCCACCACCTGCTACGACACGGCGCCCGACCCGACCACCCCGTCGCGGTCAGCCTGCCACCCGGCGCACCCGCCATCACCGCCATGCTCGCCGTCCTCAAAGCCGGCGCCGCCTACCTCCCCATTGACCCCACCGCACCCACCACACGCCGACACCACCTCATCACCCACTCCGGCGTCACCATCCTCATCACCGACGACCCCGAGAACACCGACACACCCCCCGGCGTCGTCGCCCTCGCCCCGCGCCCCGGACCGGCCACGGCCGCGTCCGCGCCGCCCCTGGTCGAGATCCACCCGGAGCAGGTGGCGTACGTCATCCACACCTCCGGGTCCACCGGCACGCCCAAGGGCGTCATGGTTCCCCACCGGGCGCTGACCAACCTGGTCCACTGGCACCTGGACACCCACCCCACCGGTCCCGGCCAACGCCACGGACAGGTGGCGAGCCTCGGCTTCGACGCCGCGATCTGGGAGATCTGGCCAGCCCTGGCCAGCGGCGCCACCCTGCACATCGCCGACCCCGCCGACCGCCTCGACCCCGCCGCGCTGCACGACTGGCTCGTCCGGGAGGGCGTCACGAGGACGTTCCTGCCGACCCCGATCGCGGAGGCCGTCCTGCGGCTGCCGACCCCGTCGACCAGCCGCCTGCGCACGATCTTCACCGGCGGGGACGCCCTCACCACCCGGCCGTCCGCGCACGCGCCGTACACCCTGTTCAACATCTACGGGCCGACCGAGACCACCGTCGCCGTCACCGTCGGGCCCGTCGCCCCCGACGGGGTCCACCGGCCCGACCTCGGCACCCCCATCGCCGGCGCCCGCATCCATCTCCTCGGCCCCAACCTCCAGCTCGTTCCGCCCGGGGCGCCCGGCGAGGTCTGCGTCGGCGGTGACGTGGTCAGCCGCGGCTACCTGAACAAGCCCGGGCAGACGGCGGAGCGGTTCCTGCCCGACCCGTACGGGCCACCGGGCAGCCGCCTCTACCGCACCGGCGACCTCTGCCGCCTCCGCACCGACGGCACCCTCGAATTCCTCGGCCGCACCGACGAACAGATCGCCATCAACGGCTACCGCATCGAACCCGGCGAAATCGAAACCGCCCTACGCGCACAACCCCACGTCGAAGCCGCCTTCGTCACCACCCGCGCACTCCCCACCGGCCGCCACCTCATCGCCTACGTCACCGGCACCAACCTCGACACCCACCACCTACGCCACCACCTCCAACACACCCTCCCCCGCCACCTCATACCCCACAGCATCATCGCCCTCCCCCACCTCCCCCTCACCCGCAACGGCAAGATCGACCGCAACGCACTCCCCGCACCGGACCTCACTGCGCGCGGCGAAGCGCCCCGCGACGACCTGGAGCGGCGGGTGGCGCAGGTGTGGGCCGACGTGATCGGTCGGCGGCCCGGCCGCGACGACAACTTCTTCGCCTTCGGCGGGCACTCCATGCAGGCCACCATGATCGCCGCCCGGCTGCGCGAGCACCTCGACGTGCCGGTCTCGGCGGCGATCGTGTTCGAGGCGCAGACCGTGGCCGCGATGGCCGACCGGCTACGGGCCGAGGCGGTGCCGGCCGCTCCGTCGGCCGTCGAGGGACCGGGCGAGCCGCAGGGACGGGCTCCCGGGCCGTCCGGGGACGCCGTCGCCGGGTCGGCCGGGGACGCCGCTTCGGGGTCGTCGCCGGGTCGGGTGTTGTCGTTCGCGCAGCAGCGCCTGTGGTTCCTCAACGCCCTGGACCCGAGGTCCACCGCCTACAACACCCAGACCGCCTGGCACATCGACGGC
>NZ_JBFABB010000268.1:0-2305 GCF_040640035.1 Micromonospora sp. NPDC023633
CGAGCAGCCGGATCGTGCCCGGCGGGGTGAGCGGCACCGAGCTGCGCACCGCCCAGGGGCTCTCCAGCAGGGGCTCCGGCGCTCATGGTGGCCGGGTCCGCCCCGCCCGGACGGCCCGTCCTCGCGCCGGCCGCCGTCGGAGCCGAGCCGGTCGTGCCCCTCACCGACACCGGCGAGCCGTCCGACGTTGCGTACGTGGTGCACACCTCCGGCTCGACGGGCACGCCCAAGGCCGTGCAGGTGGAGCACGGCAACCTGGTCAACCTCCTCGCCGACCTCGACGACCGGGCTCCGGTGCCGGACGGGCACACCGGCACGTGGTGGACCCGCCCCTCCTTCGACGTGGCGGTGTGGGAGTGCTTCGCCCCGCTCGTGCGGGGCGGGACGGTGCGGGTGGTGCCGGAGGCGGCCCGGCACGACGGCGCCGCGCTCGCCGGGTTCCTGGACGCGGCCGGGGCCGGCAGCGCGTACGTGCCGCCGGCGTTCCTGCCCGAGCTGCGGGCGCTGCTGCGCGCCGAGCCGGGGGCGCTGGCGGGGCTGCGCCGGCTGCTGGTCGGCGTGGAGCCGATCCCGCGCCCGCTGTTGCAGGACATCGCCCGCAGCCGGCCGGCGCTGACCGTGGTCAACGCGTACGGCCCGGCCGAGGCGACCGTCTGCTGCGCCCTGTACGTGGTGCCCCGCGACGGCGCGGTGGCCGGCGAGCGCGCCCCGATCGGCACCGCCGTGCGCGGCACCCGGCTGCTGCTGCGCCAGCCGGACGGGTCGTGCCGCCCGACCGGCACGGGCGAGCTGGTCGTCTCCGGCGCGGCGGTGGCCCGCGGCTACCTGCGGGACCCGGGCGGGGAGCCGGCGTTCGACACGGCGGCCGACGGCACCCGCACCTATCGGACCGGCGACCTGGCGCGCACCCTGCCCGACGGCAACCTGCTCTTCCTCGGCCGGGTCGACCGGCAGGTCAAGCTCCGCGGGTTCCGGATCGAGCCGGCCGAGGTGGAGTCGGTGCTGCGCCTGCTGCCCGGGGTCCGGGACGTGGTGGTGGGGGCCCGGCGGTGGGACGGGCTCGGGGACGTGCTGGTGGCGTACGTGGCGGCGGAGCCGGGTGCCGGGTTGACCGAGCGGGCGGTACGGGACCACGCCCGCGACCGGTTGCCCGGCTACGCGGTGCCGGCGGTGGTGGCGCTGCTGCCCCGGCTGCCGCTCACCCCGCACGGCAAGTACGACCACGACCGGCTCGCCGCGCTGCCCCTGCGCCCCGCCGGGCCGACCGCGGGCGGGCACCCGACCGACCCGATCGACGCCGGCCGCCCGGTCGGCCCGGCCGACGGGGCGGATTCTGTCCACGGCGTCGATCCGGCCCACTCGGCCGATCCTGCCGACGGGGCCGATCCGGTGGGCGTGGTGCTCGACGCGTGGCGGCGGGTGCTGCCGGCCGGGGAGATCCGGCCCGGTGACGCCTTCCTGCCGCTGGGCGGCACCTCGCTCGCCGCGGCCCGGGTGGCTGCCCGGCTGACCGAGCGCACCGGCGTGCCGGTGACCGCCGCCGACGTTCTGCGCGCCCCCGACGCGGCGGCCCTCGCCGACCGGCTCCGTGCGGCGACGGCCGGACCCGGCGTCCGGGTCGGTCCCGACGCCGGTCCGGCCGGCCCGGGCGGCGTCCTGGGCGGCCCGGGCGGCGGGGTGGGGGCGCGCAGCGCCCCGCTCACCCCGGAGCAGTTGGGGCTGTGGCTGCACGACGAGCTGAATCCCGGCACCGACCTCTACGTGGAGCCGGTCTGGTTCAGCACCACGTCTCCGGTGGACCGGAGCCGTCTCGCCGCCGCGCTGCGCCGGGCGGTGGCCGCCCACCCCGTGTTCGGCGCCGGGCTGCGGCTCGTCGACGGCCTGCCCGAGCTGGTGCTCGACCGGCACCCGCCGACGGTGGAGGTGGCCGACCTCGCCGACGGCCCGGCGCTCGACGCGGCCGTGCGGGCCCGCGCCCGCCGCCCCTTCGACACCACGACGGAGCCGCTGCTGCGCTGCGCCGTCCTCGGCGCCGGCGACCGCACCGACCTGCTGCTGGTCTGGCACCACCTGGCCGTCGACGCGTGGTCCCTGCGGCTGTTCCTGGCTGACCTGGCCCGCTGCCACGACGACCCGGGCTGGTCGCCCCCGCCGTCCGCCACCACCCCGTGCGACCTGAACCTGCGCCGGTCGGCCCGGGTCGCCGACGCCGCCGTCCGGGACGCCGTCCGGGCCACCGCCGCCCGGGTGCGCGAGATGTTGCCGTCCAGCGGCAGCATGACCTGTCGGGCCGGCACCTTGCCCG
>NZ_JBFABB010000269.1:0-2174 GCF_040640035.1 Micromonospora sp. NPDC023633
TGGCCGCGGTGCAACTGGCCCAGGCCTGGGGATTGCAGATATACGCCACCGCCAGTGCCGGTAAGTGGGACACCCTGCGCGGGATGGGTTTGGACGATACGCACCTGGCCTCCTCCCGCGATCTGGACTTCCGCCAGAGCTTCCTGACCGCGACCGGCGGGGAGGGTGTGGATGTGGTCCTCAACGCCCTGGCCGGGGAATTCGTGGACGCGTCGCTGCAACTGCTGCCCCGCGGCGGCCGGTTCGTGGAGATGGGTAAAACCGACGTGCGGGACCCGGCCCGGATTGCCGCAAACCATCCCGGGGTGGCGTATCAGGCGTTCGACCTGCCCGAAGCCGGCGTTGACCGGATCGGGCAGATGCTGGCCGAGATCCTGGACATGTTCGCCGCTGAGATCCTCCAGCCACTGCCGGTGAGCGTATTCGACTCAGCTCACGCAGTGCAGGCCTTGCGCTACCTGCAAGCGGCCCGCCACGTGGGCAAGGTGGTGCTGCGGCTGCCGGCCGGGTTGGATTCGCGTGGCACGGTGGTGATCACTGGTGGGACCGGGGTGTTGGGTGGGTTGGTGGCCCGGCATCTGGTCGCCACGCACGGGGTCAGGCATCTGTTGTTGTTGTCCCGGCGGGGCCCGGCCGCGGCGGGAGCAACGGAGCTGGTCGCTGATCTGACTGAGCTGGGCGCGCGGGTGCAGGTGGCGGCGTGTGACGTCGCTGACCGCGATGCCCTGGCTGAGGTGTTGGCGGCGGTGCCGGCCGAGCATCCGATGGTCGGGGTGGTGCACACCGCCGGAGTGCTCGATGACGGGGTGATCGAGGCGTTGACGCCGCAGCGGCTGGAGACGGTGCTGCGGGCCAAGGCCGACGCGGCGTGGTGGCTGCACGAGCTGACCCAGGATATGGATCTCGCGTTGTTCGTGGTGTATTCCTCGGCAGCGGCCACCCTCGGGTCACCGGGGCAGGGCAACTACGCCGCGGCGAACGCGGTCCTGGACGCCCTGGCGCTACGACGGCAGACCGCGGGTCTGGTCGGACAGTCACTGGCGTGGGGACTGTGGGCCCCACAGTCGGCGATGACCGAGCGTCTCGACGAGGTCGACCTGGACCGGATGCGACGCAACGGCATCCTTGCCATGTCCCCCGAGCAGGGCCTGGCATTGTTCGATACGGCGGTGCGCACCGACCAGCCGCAACTGGTACCGATCCGGTTGGACGTGGCCGCGCTACGTCGAGCCGGGGCCGGTAGCGTGCCGCCGCTGTGGCGGGTGCTGGCTGGCGGCTCCGCCCGCCGGGCGGCGACCACAACCGATACGCGGGTGGACCTGGCCACCAGGCTGGCCGCTATGGGAGTCGAGGAACGCCAACGGACAGTCCTGGAACTGGTACGGACACAGGCCGCCGTCGTACTCGGCCATCCCGACCCAGCGACGATCGACCCGGACAGCGCGTTCCGCGAGCTCGGCTTCGACTCGTTGACCGCGGTGGAGCTGCGTAACCGGCTGGCGACCGCGACCGGACTGTCGTTGCCGGCCACGCTGGTCTTCGACTACCCCACCCCCGCCGAACTCGGCCGCGAGCTGTGGACGCGAGTTGTGCCAGAGGAGAAGACGCCCGCAAATGCTCTGCAGTCCGACTTGGACCGGATCGAGCAGGCTATACGCACGTTGGCCCCGGGAGATGGCAGAGATCCAACGAAGCTGGCGGACCGCCTGCGTGAGCTGGTGCGCAGGCTCGAGGCCCAGACGGGCGGCCACGGGGCAATCCCGGTGATCGACACCTATGCGGCCTCCGATGACGAGCTGTTCGACGTTCTCGACAAGATCGCAAGCTCCGAGGGAGGGCGAACGGCGTGAGCAACGATGAGAAGCTGCGGACATATCTGCGACAGGCCACGGACAACCTGCTGGAGACCCGGCGACGCCTGCACGAGATTCAGGATCGGGGGACTGAGCCCATCGCCGTGGTCTCGATGGCCTGCCGGTTCTCGGCCGGCATAGATACCCCGGAACAGCTCTGGGATCTCATTGCCGCGGGTGGCGACGCCATCGGGCCATGGCCGATGGATCGGGGTTGGGATGTCGAGTCGTTGTATGACCCGGATCCGGCGCGGTCGGGGACCAGTTATGCCCGGGAGGGTGGGTTCCTGACTGGTGCGGCGTTGTTCGACGCGGGGTTCT
>NZ_JBFABB010000270.1:0-2119 GCF_040640035.1 Micromonospora sp. NPDC023633
TCGCCGTCGCGGTCTTCGGCACCAGCAGGTCGGCGTCGCCGCCGAGCAGCGCCGCCGCCTCGGCGACGCTGGGGGTGCCGACGGCGGCGCGGACCACCTCGCTGGGGTGCGGCACGTCGACCGCCGCCAGCGCCGCCGCCGGATGCGTCACCAGCGGTACGCCGAGCGCGTCGGCGGTCGCCCGGATGCCCGCCTCGTCGGCCTTGATGTCGGCGCTGGCCAGGTGCCGCAGGCTGGCCGGGCTGAGGCCGGCCTCGGCGAGCACCCGGTCGAGCAGGCCGCGCACCTCGGCGGCGGGCACGCCCCGGCTGGCGCCGACGCCGGCGACCAGCGACGGGGGCCGCAGCACGGCGGTCCGGTCGTCGAGCGGCACCACGCGGTCGGTGACCAGCAGCCGGTACCCGCCGTCGCCCGCCGGCCCGTTCGGCCCGGACCGGCCGGGGGCCGACGGGTCGGCGGACGCGACGGCCGGCGGGTCGACGGGCGCGGGGGTCGTCGGCCCGACGGGGGCGGGGCGCACGTTGTCGGGCAGGGCGGGCAGCGGCCAGGCGGCGTCGGCGACGAGGGTCACCGGTTCGCCGTCGAGGATGGCGCGGCTGACGGCGGCGACGGCGCCCTCGACGGGCCAGCCGAGGGTGTCCAGCCCCGGCAGGCCGGCGGCGTCGGTGGCGGTGGTGACCACCGGGGCGGCGTCGAGCAACGCGCCGACCCGCCCGGCGAGGTCGTTGGCGCCCCCGGCGTGGCCGCCGAGCAGCGCGACCGCGTGCCGGGCCGCCTCGTCGACCACCACCACGGCCGGGTCGGTGCGCTTGTCGCCGAGCAGCGGCGCGAGGATGCGCACGACCGCCCCGGTCGCCAGGAACGCCACCACGGCGTCGCACTCGGCCCAGGCGGCGCGCAGCGCGTCCGCGACGGTGTCCGCCGTGACGACGCGGGCGTGCGGCCAGGCGTCGGCGAGGGTGCGGGCGTGCCGCCGGCCGGCGGCGGTGGCGGCGACGAGCCCGATCCGGGTCGGCTGGTCCGTGGCGGCGGGCGGGTGGTTCACGGGCGCTCCCCGGTGAGGACGACCACCGGGTTGGTGGCCGCGAGTCGGATGGAACCGCCGGGCAGGTCGGCGAGGCGGGCGGCGGAGAGCTGGACGCCCTGCACGGCGTAGCCGGCGGCGCGCAGCAGCCCGACGGCGGGGGCGACCCGGTCGACGGCGGCGAGGGCGGCCACCACCCGGTCGGGGCGGCGGTGCGCCACGGCGGCGAGCACGTCGGTGCCGCCGCCCCCGACGAAGACGGCGTCGGGATCGGGCAGCCCGTGCAGCGCCCCGGGGGCGGCGCCGGCCACCACCCGGACGTCGACGCCGTGCCGGGCGGCGTTGGCGCCGACGGTGGCGCGCGGGTCGCGGTCCACGGCGATCACGGCCGCGCCGAGCAGGGCGCACTCGATGCCGACCGAGCCGCTGCCCGCGCCGACGTCCCAGACCAGCCGGCCGAGGCGGGGACGCAACCGGGCCACGGCGAGGGCGCGTACCTCCGCTTTGGTGATCATGGAATCGCGGTGCGCGTAGGCGGACTCGGGCAGCGCCCACCCGCCGGCCGGGGCGGCGGCCGGCTGGTTGTCCGCCCGCATCCCGGCCGCGCCGGGCTCGCCGGCCAGGCTGAGCAGCACGTGCGGGTCGGCCCAGTCGCGCCCGGCGGCCCCCTCGGGGGTGGTCTCGGTGAGCCGTTCGGCGTCGGTGCCGAGGTGTTCGGCGACGACCAGGCGGCGGGTCCAGCCGACCAGCCCGGCGCCCAGCTCGGCGGCCCCGGCGCCCGGGGCGGTGAGCACCGCGACGGCGGGCAGCGCCCGGCAGGCGTTCAGCGCGGGCCGCGGGTCGCGGCCGTGCGCGGTGACCACGGCCGCGCCGTCCCAGGGCAGGCCCGCGCGGGCGAACGCGGCGGCCACGCTGGACACGGCCGGCAGCACCCGCAGCGGCAGCCCGGCGGCCCGCAAGGCCCGGACCACGCCGAACAGC
Organism: Micromonospora sp. NPDC023633; assembly: GCF_040640035.1. Taxonomy (NCBI): domain Bacteria; kingdom Bacillati; phylum Actinomycetota; class Actinomycetes; order Micromonosporales; family Micromonosporaceae; genus Micromonospora; species Micromonospora sp. NPDC023633. The sequence continues at coordinate 2,006 of NZ_JBFABB010000270.1, forward strand.
CCGGGATCGCCGCTGGCCAGGACGACGGCGGGAACCCCGGCGGCGACGGCGTCGGCCAGCCGCCCCAGCGCGGGCGCCAGCGGCCCGAGGGCGACGGTGTCGGCGCCGGCCGGC
>NZ_JBFABB010000271.1:0-1954 GCF_040640035.1 Micromonospora sp. NPDC023633
GGATGGCCGACGGGGCGGTGGAGTTCGTCGGCCGTGTCGACCACCAGGTGAAGATCCGCGGCTACCGGATCGAACTCGGCGAGATCGAGTCGGTCGTGGAGGGCGTCGACGGCGTCGGCGACGCGGTCGCCCTGGTGGGCGAGTCGGACCGGCTGGTGGTGTTCTACCGGCCGGCCGCATCGGCGACCCCCGGCCTGCTGGACCGGGTGCGGCAGCGGTGCGCGGAGCAGTTGCCGGAGTACATGATCCCGGCTGAGTTCGTCGCCGTGGAGGCGATCCCGCTCAACGCCAACGGCAAGGTCGACCGGGCCGCCCTCTGGGACAACGCGGTGCCCGCGCACCGGGCGTACGTCGCCCCGGCCACGGAGCTGGAGGCCCAGCTGGCCGGGATCTGGGGCCAGGTGCTCAACCTGGAACAGGTCAGCACCCAGGAGAGCTTCTTCGACCTCGGCGGGCACTCCATCAGCGCCATCGCGCTCGTGGGCGCGCTGCGCGGCGCCGGGCACCCGGTCTCGGTGCGCGACGTCTTCGTGCACCGCACGGTCGCCGCCCTGGCGCAGCACCTCGCCGGCGGGGACGACGTCGAGGCGGCACCCGCCTTCCGGGCGGTCGCCCCGTTCAGCCTGCTCGTCGACGCCGACCGGGCCGCCCTGCCCGCCGGGCTCGCCGACGCGTACCCGTGCGCGCAGGTGCAGCTCGCCATGCTGGTGGTCACCCTCTCCGACTCGGAGCGACGTACCTACCACAACGTGTCGGCGTTCCCGATCCGCGACGAGCACGCCTTCGACGGCGACGCGCTGCGCCGGGCCGTGCGGACCGTCGTGGACCGGCACGAGATCCTGCGCACCTCCTTCGACCTGACCGGCTACTCGGTGCCGATGCAGCTCGTGCACGCCGAGGTGCCCGTGGACGTCACGGTGCTCGACCTGCGCGACGGCACGGACGAGGAGGCCGAGCAGCGGCTGCGGGCGTACCTGGCCGCCGAGCGGGCCCGGCCGTTCACCCCCGACGAGGTCCCGCAGCTGCGGATCGCCGGAGCGGCCGGCCGCAACGACACGTGGTGGTTCGTGCTGACCATGTCGCACGGCATCCTCGAGGGCTGGAGCCACCACTCGCTGCTGATGGAGATCCTCGACAACTACCGCAGCCTGCGGGACACCGGCGTGCCGGCGGCGTTCGAGGCGCCCCCGGTCCGCTACGCCGACTTCGTCGCCGGCGAGATCGAGGCGCTGGCGTCGGCCGAGGACCGCGACTACTGGCAGGGCGTCGTGGCCCGGCCGGTCTTCGAACTGCCCGCCGGCTGGGGCGAGGACGAGTCGGTCCCGGAGTACGAGTGCGGCACCCGGGTCCCCCTGCACGACCTGATGGACGACCTGCGCGAGCTGGCCAGCCGGACCGACACGTCGCTGAAGAGCGTGCTGCTGGCCGCGCACCTGAAGGTGATGAGCCAGCTCACCGCCGAGCCCGTGTTCACCAGCGGGTTGGTCAGCCACGGCCGGCCCGAGGTGACCGGCGCCGACCGGGTCTACGGGATGCACCTCAACACGCTGCCGTTCGTGCACGACGCGGGCGCGCGGACCTGGCGGGAGCTGATCCGGGGGACGTTCGCCGGGGAGCTGGAGCTGTGGCCGCACCGCCGCTACCCGCTGCCGGCCGTGCAGCGCCTCGGCGACGGACGCCGGCCGATCGAGATCCTCTTCAACTACCTGGACTTCGAACAGGTCGACACCGAGCGGGTCGGCTTCGACGACGCGATCTACGAGGCCAGCGGCGAGTTCGGCCTGCACGTCTCCACGCTCGGCGGGGTCCTCAACATCCTGGCCCGACCGCACGCGGTCAGCTACCCCAACGTCCTGCGGCTCGGTGGCATGTACCGGGCGGTGTTGGAGGCGATGGTCGCCGACGTGGACGGTGACGCGTCGGTGGTGTGTCTGCCGGCGGGTGAGGTGGCGGT
>NZ_JBFABB010000272.1:0-1853 GCF_040640035.1 Micromonospora sp. NPDC023633
GACGGGGCCCGGGTGGTGGCGTTGCGGAGCCGGGCGATCGTAGCCCTGTCCGGGTCGGGGGGCATGGTGTCGGTGCCCGCACCGTTGCACGAGGTACAACAGCTGATCACCGGGTGGGGTGAGGACCTGTCGATCGCGGCGGTCAACGGCCCGGCGCAGGTGGTGATATCCGGAACCACGACCGCGTGTGAGGAATTCGTCCAAGCGCACACGCAGCGGGGAGCCCGACGCATCGCGGTGGACTACGCCTCGCATTCGGTGCAGGTACAGGCGATCCAGGACCAGCTGCACGCAGACCTGGCCGACCTGCAACCGGACAGCGGGCAGGTGCCGTTCTACTCGACCCTGCAAGCGGCGCAGGTCGACACCGCCAGCCTCGACGGCGACTACTGGTACCGCAACCTGCGACACACCGTCCGGTTCGCCGAGGTGATCCAGACACTGACCGAAGCCGGCCACCAGACGTTCGTGGAAGTCAGCCCACACCCGGTACTGACCATGGCGGTAGAACAGGCCGGCGAGCACCTGGTAGTGACCGGCACCCTACGCCGTGACGACGGCGGACGGGACCGCTGGCTACGCTCGATGGCCACCCTGCACGTGGCCGGCATCAACATCGACTGGACCCCGACCTTCGCCGGTGACTTGCCCCGACGCGTGCCGCTGCCAACATACCCGTTCCAGCGCCAGCGCCACTGGCTCCCGGACACGCTGGCCGAGCTCCCTGGCCGCAGTATCGCCCCGATCGACCAGTCCCAGGACGCGGTCGAGCGGCATGACATCGAGGCCAGCGCGGCCGCGCTAGACCTTGCCGAGACCGAACGCTCCGCGAGGCGGGGCCGCCCTGGTGAAGCCGATGTGAGAATCGAGCCGGCAGTGGGTGGGGGCGAGTGGCAACTACTTGACCTGATCCGTACCCATGCGGCCGCAGTGCTTGGTCATGCCGGGCCGCAGGATGTCGACGCTGACCGGAGCTTTAAGGAGCAGGGCTTCGACTCATACTCCACCATCAAAATGTGTGACCGACTCACCGCGGTGACAGGGCTGCGGCTGCCGACCACCCTGCTATTTAACTACCCCACGCCCGTGGCACTGCTGGGATACCTGCAGCAGCGGTTGGACGGGGTGTCTGAGCCGGCAACTGGACCGGTCGCCGCAGTCACTGTGCTCGACGAGCCGGTGGCGATTGTGGGGATGGGGTGTCGGTATCCGGGTGGGGTTGACGACCCGGAGGCGTTTTGGCAGTTGCTGGTCGACGGTGTTGACGCGGTGGGTGAGTTCCCCGCGGATCGGGGTTGGGATCTGACGGCTCTGTACGACCCCGGTCGGCAGCGGTCGGGGACCCGGTACGGAACATTCCTTTCCGGGGCCGGGATGTTCGACGCGGGGTTCTTCGGGATCAGTCCGCGGGAGGCTGTGGCGATGGATCCGCAGCAGCGGCTGCTGTTGGAGGTCTCCTGGGAAGCGTTGGAGCGGGCCGGGATCGACCCGTCCGGGCTACGCGGGTCGGACACCGGCGTGTATGTGGGCCTCATGTACCACGACTACGCCATGCAGTTGGCGGCAAGCCCGGCCGAGACCGAGGGATACGCGCTGACCGGGACCAGCGGAAGTGTGGCATCGGGGCGGGTGGCGTACACCTTGGGCCTGGAAGGTCCGGCGGTGTCGGTGGACACGGCGTGTTCGTCGTCGTTGGTGGCGGTGCATTTGGCGGCGCAGGCGTTGCGGTCGGGTGAGTGTTCGATGGCCCTGGCCGGTGGTGTGACGGTGATGGCCACTCCGGGAGCGTTTGTGGAGTTTTCCCGGCAGGGTGGGTTGGCTGCCGATGGGCGGTGTAAACCGTTCGCGGACGC
>NZ_JBFABB010000273.1:0-1777 GCF_040640035.1 Micromonospora sp. NPDC023633
GCGGGGCCTGGACCTGGCGCCGGCGCCGCCGGCCGGTCGCCGCGGCCCTCTCCGGCGAGGGGCCGGGGACGGTCTACCCGCGCCCGGCCGCGCCGCGCCCCGAACAGATCCGCCGCAAGCCGTCCGTCTGGTTGATCGTGCCGGTGGCCGCCGCGGTGCTCGCCGGCACGGTGGGCACCGCCGCCTGGACGGCCACCCGCCAGGTCGCCGCCGTCGACACCGACAGCCAGCCCACCGGCGGCGCGTGGGTCGGCCGGGGGGTCAACGGCGCCGTCGGCGAGCCGCTGCGCGAGTCGGCGTTCGAGTTCACCGTGTACCGCGTCGCCTGCGAGCCCGGCGCGGCGGCCCGGCAGTGCGAGGCCACGGTCGGGGTGCGCAACCTCACCCCGGAGCAGCAGAGCTGGCACGGCCGGCTGCAACGGGCGTACCTGCCCGACGGCAACTTCGTGAGCACCGACGAGCAGGCGACGCGGGCGGCCAACCAGGGCCGGGACGTCTTCGCCCAGCCGATGGCGGCCGGCAGCCGAGCGGTGCTGCCGCTGGTCTTCACGGTCGACGGGCAGGCGCCGCCGGAGCAGTTGGAGCTGCGCAGCGGGGTGTTCTCCGCCGGGGTCCGGGTGGACGTGCCCTGACCGGGCGCCGGGCGGCGGTCGTACCCTGGGGTCCGTGACCGCCGCCCTCGCCCCGACCACCGTGCTCGACGCGGCGCGGTGGCAGGCGCGGCGCCGCGCGCACGAGGAGCGGGTCGACGCCTGGCTCACCCCGCACCTGGCGCGCCGCCGCCGGGGCGGGAAGCACCCGGTCGAGGACTTCCTCTTCACCTACTACTCGCACCGCCCGGCCCAGTTGCGCCGCTGGCACCCCGGCGCCGGGGCGGTGCTGCGCGACGCGGACCCGGCCGGGTTCGGCCGGGACTACCGCGCCACCGCCGCCGGGCTCACCCTCGACACCGGGGCGGTACGCGCGCGGCGCGCCGAGTCGATCGGGTGGATCCGGGCGCTGCTGGCGGCGACGGCCGACCGACCGGCGCACCTCGGCTGCTTCGGGATGCACGAGTGGGCCATGGTCTACCGGCAGACCCAGGAGGAGGTACGCCACAACGCCTGGCCGCTGCGGCTCAGCCCCGAGGCGACCGCGGCCGTGGTCCAGGAGCGCGGCGTGCGGTGCAGCCACTTCGACGCGTACCGGTTCTTCACCGCGCCGGCCCGGCCGTTGAACCTGCTCACCCCGACGCGCGAGACCCAGCACGCGCACGAGCAGCCGGGATGCTTGCACGCCAACATGGACCTCTACAAGTGGGCGTACAAGCTCTCCCCGCTGGTGCCGAGCGAGCTAGTCGCGGACGCGTTCGAGCTGGCCCGGGAGATCCGCACGCTGGACATGCGCGCCTCTCCGTACGACCTCACCGCCCTCGGCTACCCGCCGGTGCGGGTGGAGACCGTCGAGGGTCGGCACGAGTACGTGCGGGCGCAGCGGTCGTTCGCGGAGCGCGCCGCACCCCTGCGGGTGCGCCTGGTCGCCGAGTGCGACCGCCTGCTGTCGACCGTGGACGACTGAGCGGGTCCGCTCCGCGCCCCGGGCCGGGGCACCTGACCGCGGGAGGCGGCGGTGCCGGATCGCGGGCTACTCGCCGTCGACGCGGCGGTCGCGCTTGCGCTGTGACCGGCGCTTCTTCTCGGCCAGCCGGCGCTCCTTCGCGCCGCGCGAGGGGCGGGTGGGCCGGCGGGGCGGGGGCGGCGGGGCGGCGGCCTCGCGCAGCAGCGCGGCCAGCCGTTCC
>NZ_JBFABB010000274.1:0-1746 GCF_040640035.1 Micromonospora sp. NPDC023633
CGTAAGGACTATGTGCGCTGGCAGCGGGCTCGGCCGATGGAGTTGTGGCAGATGGACATCGTCGGCGGGATCATGCTCGCCGACGGCACCGAGGCCAAGGTCGTCACCGGCGTTGATGACCACTCCCGGTTCTGCGTCATCGCCCAGGTCGTGCGCCGTGCCACCGGCCGGGCGGTCTGTCTGGCCTTCGCCGACGCACTGCAGCGGTTCGGGGTGCCCGAGGAAGTCCTCACCGACAACGGCAAGCAGTTCACTGACCGATTCGGCAAGGGCGGGGAGGTGATGTTCGACCGGATCTGCAGAGAGAACGGCATCATCCACCGGCTGACCCAACCGGCGTCGCCGACCACGACCGGGAAGGTGGAACGGTTCCACCAGACCCTGCGCCGCGAACTCCTCGACGAGGTGCCGATCTGGCCCGACCTGGAAACCGTTCAAGCCGCCGTGGACGCCTTCCGGCGCGAATACAACACCGACCGGCCGCACCAGTCCCTGGACATGGCCTTCCCCGCCGACCGGTTCACCCCCGTCCCGGAGCAGGTGATGCCCGTGAAGCTGCCTGCCAGGCTCACTCAGCCCGTCGACCAGGCCCTGGTCTCACCGCCGATCCCGACGCCGATGCCGGTGGTGCCAGGGGCGGTGGAGTTCGACAGGGTGGTGCCACCATCAGGAAACCTGCAGGTCGCGGGAAAGCAGTTCTGGCTCGGCCCAGCCCGCTCCGGCGTGACGGTGACGTTCTGGGCCGACACCGACGTCATTCACCTGCTCATCGCCGGCGCCCGGATCAAGTCCGTGCGTTCACACCTGTCCGCAGCCGACCTCGCCGGCCTGCTCAGGCAGGGCGGGCGACCAGCTGGCGAACCACCTCTGCCGCAGGCCCCACCCGGTGAGGCGGTCGAGGTCGACCGGACCATCAGCCGCGGCGGCCACGTGTCCCTGGGCCAGCACATCATCCTGGCCGCCGAAATCCTCGGCGGGCAACGCGTCGGCGTCCGCATCGACGACAAGACCCTGAGCTTCTTCGACCTGGACACGCGGCAACTGCTGCGCACCCGACCCAACCCGCTGACCCCCGCCGAGGTGGCCCGGCTGCGCAGTGCCCGACCCGCCGGACCACCCCCACAACCCGCAACCGGGCCCGTGCAGGTCCAGCGCCGAGCCTCGAACAGCGGCGTCATCATGGTCGTCGGACAGAAAGTCGCCCTCGGCCGTGTCCACGCCGGCAAGACCGTCACCGTCAACGTCACCGACACCGAACTGGCCATCGCCTGCGACGACGGCATCCGCACCGTCCGACGCACCACCGACCAGCCGGTGCGCAACATCAAGGTCAGTCGACCTCGTAAGGCCGCCGTCACCGGCACTGCCGGCGGCGTTGGCATCAACCAATGAAGGAGCACTGCATGAGCGCACCTGAACATGCCGTCATCGTCCGATACCCCCTGACGGGCAGTGGCTTCGGCGAGGAACAGGAACGACAGGCCGTCTACGACCTCGCGAAACACCTCACAGAAGCCGTCGAGGCCGCCGACGTCGGTGATTTCGACGGCCACGAGTTCGGCGGCGGCGAAGCCGTCCTCTACGCCTACGGCCCGGACGCCACCCGACTCTTCACCGCGATGGAGCCGCAGCTGCGAGCCTTCCCGGCCAAGCCAGCGCACGCCACCCTCCGCTTCGGCGAGCCAGATGACCCGACCGCCGTCGAACAGCACATTGATCTCTGAACGCCCGCCCTCATCAGGACAA
>NZ_JBFABB010000275.1:0-1742 GCF_040640035.1 Micromonospora sp. NPDC023633
GTCACCCACCAGGACATCCCCTTCGACAAACTCGTCGAACGCACCCAACCCACCCGCGACCGCCACACCCCACCCCTCATCCAAACCGTCTTCACCGGCGGCAACGTCACGGGCATCGCCGACAGGCCCGTGCCGCTGCACACCGCGACGATGCGACCGATGTCGATCGTGCCGGGAACCGCGAAGTTCGACCTGACCGTCCACGCGGAGGTGGGGACCGACACGGTCGGCGTCTTCTTCAGCTACGCCTGCGACCTCTACGAGCCCGGCACCGTGGCCGATTTGGCCGACAGCTACCGGGCCCTGGTGGCCGCCGTGCTGGCGGACCCCGATCGGCCGCTGTCCACCGTGGAGGCCGTCACCGAGGCCCAGCGGGAACGGCTCACGGCGGTGTCCACGGGGCGTCGGCCGAGCACCGGTCGCGCGGCGCGGCGGCCCGAGGCAGCCGACGGCCCGGACCGGGTGGGCGGCCGGGCGACCGAGGTGGGCCGGCCTGCGGCCGGGACCAACGGACGGTGGGCCGGCGACCTGGGGTGCGTGCCACGGCTGGTGGCCGACGCGGCCCGGCGGCATCCGGACGTGACGGCGATCGTCGACGGGGCGGGGGCGCTCACCTACCGGGAACTCGACGAGTGGTCCAACCACCTCGCCCACCACCTGCTCCGACACGGTGCCCGACCCGACCACCCCGTCGCGGTCAGCCTGCCACCCGGCGCACCCGCCATCACCGCCATGCTCGCCGTCCTCAAAGCCGGCGCCGCCTACCTCCCCATCGACCCCACCGCACCCACCGCACGCCGACACCACCTCATCACCCACTCCGGCGTCACCATCCTCATCACCGACGACCCCGAGAACACCGACACACCCCCCGGCGTCGTCGCCCTCGCCCCGCGCCGCCTCGACGCCCCCGCCCCGGCGGCGCCCCGGGTCGACATCCACCCCGAGCAGCTGGCGTACGTCATCCACACCTCCGGGTCCACCGGCACGCCCAAGGGCGTGATGGTCGCCCACCACGCGCTGGCCAACCTCGTCCGGTGGCACCTCGACACCTATCCCAGCGGCCCCGGTGAGCACCATGGCCAGATCGCCAGCCTCGGCTTCGACGCCGCGGTCTGGGAGATCTGGCCCGCGCTGGTCAGCGGCGCCACCCTGCACGTCGCCGACCCCGCCGACCGCCTCGACCCCGCCGCGCTGCACGACTGGATGCAGCGGCGGGGCCTCACCGTGGCCTTCGTTCCCACCCCGATCGCCGAGGCCATCCTGCGGCTGCCCACGCCGGCGACCACCTCGCTGCGCACGCTGCTCACGGGTGGGGACGCCCTGACCACCCGACCCTCGGCGCGCACCCCCTACGCCCTGGTCAACCACTACGGGCCCACCGAGGCCGCGGTCGTCGCCACCGCCGGAGCGGTGCACCCCGACGGAGTCCACCGGCCGGACCTCGGCACCCCGATCGACGGCGCCCGCGTCCACCTCCTCGACGCCGACCTGCGACTGGTGCCACCCGGCGCGCCCGGCGAGCTCTGCATCGCCGGAGAGGGGCTCGCCCGGGGGTACCTCGGCCGTCCCGGGCAGACGGCGGAGCGGTTCCTGCCCGACCCGTACGGGCCACCGGGCAGCCGCCTCTACCGCACCGGCGACCTTTGCCGCCTCCGCACCGACGGCACCCTCGAATTCCTCGGCCGCACCGACGAACAGATCGCCATCAACGGCTACCGCATCGAACCCGGCGAAATCGA
>NZ_JBFABB010000276.1:0-1731 GCF_040640035.1 Micromonospora sp. NPDC023633
AGTCGGCCACGTCGAGCGGGGCCCGGACCACAGACGAAGGCTGCGGTGCCTTGCTGACGGTACGCCGCGCCCTCACCGCTGAGGGCAAGCCGCGACTGACGTGGCTGAGGTCGCGGTTCCGAAGCAGGCGTCACGGGCGAAGGCACGGGCCGCTGGCTCGACCCGGGCGGATGGGCGGAAAGCCGCAGCGGGTGCCAACGCCACCACTGCGGCGCGGAAGGCCACCAAGAAGACCGCGAAGGGCGAGGCGGGCACCACCAAGGGCCGCGTGTACCGGCGGTCACCGAGTGATCTCGAGTCGGTGTACCAGCAGGCTGGCGGCGTGGCGGCGGTCGCCGATCACTACAACGTGCCCCGGCACACTGCCCAAGGATGGATCCGTACCCTTCGCCGCCGGCAAGCTAGCCCCGCCGAGTAGGACAAATGCCGGGCGCTCTGGGGTGGTGTGCGGACGGATAGGGACCAGGCCGGTGCCGGCCTTCGGCAGTGCCGCTCAGCGGGCCCGCTTCGTTGCCCGCTTGCGGGGCGGCGTCAGCAGGTCAGCGATGGCAGCGATCGCGGACGGGACCAGGCGGTAGTACGCCCAGACGCCGCGCTGCTCGCGCTCGATCAGGCCGGCCTCGGTGAGGATCCGAAGGTGATGACTCACGGTCGGCTGGGAGAGACCGAGCGGCGCGGTGAGGTCACTCACGGATGCCTCGCCCTGCGGAGCGGACTGGATCAGACTGAGCAGTTGCAGCCGGGCCGGGTCGGCGACTGCCTTCAGCACTCCCGCGAGCCGTTCGGCATCGGCACGCTTAATCGGCTCGCCAGCAAGCGGCGAGATAGCAGGTGTAGCAGTGTTCGCAGTTCCCATGTGTTCCATCGTTGCATCAACACCATCGATAGGCCGGTGGAACCAGGACCAGTGTCCCGATGGCGACCGCGAGCACGAGGGATGCTGGGGCCGGGGCGGCGAGGTTGCGTGCCGCCCCGGCCCTGCGCCTGTTGGCCGGGGATTCAGGGGCCGACGAGCGCAACCGATAGGAAGGCGCCCGCGAGCAGGTACGGGCCGGAGGCGTGGTCGGGCTGGCGGCAGCGTGAGGCGGGTGAGCGCTTTGGGGCGGCGAGCGCGTAGGGCAGCAGGCCATCCCACAGCACCGCGGGCCAGCCGAGAGTGCCCAGCGACGCGTCGAGCAGCGACGCCAGCCGCACGTCGCCCGTTCCCATCCCGCTGTCACCGCCGATGGCTAGTGCTCTGACCACGAAGGTTCGCGGTGTTGGATGACACGCCGTCGGCTTGGCTGACGGGCGGCGTCGCGGGCTTCAGGCTGTGGCGGTGGCAGAACCCGTGCGCGTCCGGCGGCTCAGTGACCAGGAGGGTCAGCAGTTGCTGAGGATCACCTGTCGTGGTAACGGCTCGGCGGTCCGATTACGGCGAGCCATGGTCGTGCTCGCTTCAGCCGGCGGGAACACCGTGCCGGCGATCGCCCGGCTGGTGCAGGCGGATGAGGACACGGTCCGGCAGGTCATCCACCGGTTCAACGAGATGGGCATGGCCAGCCTGGACCCTCAGTGGGCGGGTGGCCTTCCCCGCCTGATCACCGACGATGACGAGGTGTTCATCGTCGAGACGGCCAACGCCCGCCCCGAAGCACGGCGGTTTCTAGGGGTCGTCGCAACACGTGGTTTGTTGATCAGGCCGCGAGTAGTTTATGCAGGCGCTCGGCTGGGGTTTCCCAGCCGAGCGTT
>NZ_JBFABB010000277.1:0-1487 GCF_040640035.1 Micromonospora sp. NPDC023633
CGGGGTGATGCTGGTCGTCTTCGTGCTGGTGGCGCTCTCCGCGCCGCTGATCGAGGCGCTCTACGGCATCAGCCCGCGCGACCAGTTCCAGAACAGGATGACGGTCAGGGCGGCGGTACGGGTACGACGTTGGGGCAGAATCATGGGCATTCTCCTCAGAACTCCCTGATCCTCCCTTTGCCGATAGATCGACAGGAACCTCCATACAAATAGCGACACATGCGAATTCAGCTCGGACGAGGAAGGATGGACGGGTGCCCGAAGGCGACACCGTCTGGAACACCGCCCGCGTACTGCACCGCGCCCTGGCCGGCGCCCGCCTGACCGGCAGCGACTTCCGGGTCCCGCAGCTCGCCGCGACCGACCTCGCCGGCTGGACCGTGCGGGAGTCGGCCAGCCGGGGCAAGCACCTGCTGCTCCGCCTCACCGCCCCGCCGCACGCCGCGACCGCGCCGCGGGGCGCGACGCCGTCGGGCGGCGCCGCCTCGGCGGAGGGCGTCGCCCCCGCCGCGGACGCGGCCCCGGGAGACGGCGGCGGGGCGCGCTGGACGCTGCACTCGCACCTGCGCATGGACGGCGCCTGGCGGGCGTACGCGCCGGGGGAACGGTGGACGGCCCGGCCTGCGCACCTGATCCGCGTCGTGCTGCGCAGCGCGCGGGCGGTCGCCGTCGGCTACCACCTGCACGAGCTGGCGCTGGTGCCGACCGCCGAGGAGGGGTCGCTCGTCGGGCACCTCGGCCCCGACCTGCTCGGCGCGGACTGGGACCCGGCGGAGGCGGTACGCCGGTTGGCCGCCCACCCGGACGCCACCATCTCCGAGGCGCTGCTGGACCAGCGCAACCTGGCCGGCGTCGGCAACCTCTACAAGTGCGAGGTGCTCTTCCTGCGCGGCGTCTCGCCGTGGACCCCGGTGCGCGCGGTGCCGGACCTCGCCGGCACCGTGGCCCTGGCCCAGAAGCTGCTCGCCGCCAACCGGGGCCGCTGGACGCAGAGCACCACCGGGTCGCTGCACCGGGGGCAGACCAGCTACGTCTACGGCCGGCGCGCCCAGCCCTGCCGTCGGTGCGGCACCGCGATCCGCAAGGAGGAACTGGGCGAGCGGGTCACCTACTGGTGCCCGGTCTGCCAGCCGGAACACCCCACCGGCTGACGCGGCCGGCCGGCGTGTCGGGCGGGACACTCCGGCGGGGCGGCGGCGAGTCGCATCCCCGCCACAGATACGGACGATTGGGTACTTCCTAACCCCGCCGTCGAGGTCGCATGCTGCGGTTGACTCCTCACGCATCGTCAACGAAGCGCGACCGGGTCCGCCACGCCGCCGTGGCGGCCACCGCGCCCGGACACCGGGGAGAGCCATGGAGCTGTTCCGCAGACTCCGGATCCCGTGGGCGGAGCGGGCGACGGCCCCGTACACCTTGAGCACCGAGCGGCCGTGGGCCATCCGGACGTTGCGGCCCACCCGGTCGCCAATCTCCACGCGGACGGC
>NZ_JBFABB010000278.1:0-1464 GCF_040640035.1 Micromonospora sp. NPDC023633
GGGGGGTGTCCCTATGGGTTTCGTCAAGCGGGGACGGGGCTGGTCGGGCGTGGCTGGTAAGGGATCTTGTCGCGGAGCATGGCGAACAGGACGTCGCAGCGGCGCCGGGCGAGGCAGATGAGGGCGGCGTTGTGGCGTTTGCCTTCGGCGCGTTTGCGGTCGTAGTAGGCCCGGCTGACGGGGTCAGCCAGGGACGCGAACGCGGCGAGGAAGAACGCTCGTTTGAGGTTCTTGTTGCCGCCGCGGGGTGGGTGCTCGCCGCGGATGCTGCTGCCGGATCGTCGGGTGACCGGGGCGAGGCCGGCGTAGGCGGCCAGGTGGCCGGGGGTGGCGAAGGCGGTGCCGTCGCCGACTTCGAGCAGGATCCGGGCGGCGGTCCTGACGCCGATGCCGGGCATCGAGGTCAGGACCGGGGCAAGAGGGTGCGCATCAAGCATCCTCTCGACATGGTCGGCGACCTGGTCGCGTTGCCGAAGAGTCTCGCGGAGGCTATCTGCGAGACGGGGCAGGATCGTCTCCGCAGCCTGGGTGCCGGGGACGGTGACGGTCTGCTCGTCCAGCGCGGCCATGATCTGCTCGACAAGTCGGTTCCCCATGCGGGGCGCGTGGACGGCGGCGATCGAGAGCAGTTTGCGGCGGCCGGCCTTGCGCAGACCAGCCGGTCCGCCGCAGCGTGACAGCAACTCCAACACGGCCCTGTGCTGCACTTTCGGACCGAGGACCCGTTCCAGAGCAGGGTGGATCTGGGTGAGTAGTCCCCGGATGCGGTTGGACACGCGGGTGGCTTCGCCGGCGAGGTCGTCGTCGAAACCGACCAGGACTTCCAGCTCGGTCAGGGCCTCGTCGCCGGTGTCGACCCGCCGCAACGTGTGCGGCAAGGTGCGGGCCGCGTCAGCGATGACGTAAGCGTCACGGGCGTCGGTCTTCGCCGAACCGGGGTGCAGGTCAGCGATCCGGCGCATCGCTAGTCCAGGCAGGTAGGCCACCTGATGCCCGCACGCCCGGGCCACCGCGACCGGCAGGGCGCCTATCGAGGCGGGCTGGTCGACCACCACCAGCACCCGACCGTGACGGGCCAGCTTGTCGAACAGTTGCCGCAGCCGGGCCTCAGTGTTCGGCAACGGCGCGTCATGCAGCCGCTTGCCGTCCGGGGCCAACCCGACCGCATGGTGATCGCCCTTACCGACGTCCAAACCGAGGTAGACGCCATATTCGTCGTGCACTACACCCGCCTCCACGCATCGTTCCGTGGCCCCGGCCGCTGGTCCAGGCGTCGGACTGCCGGCAGCCACGTTACGAAGAGACCTACCCCAACACGGGTGGCCGTGTCCCTATCAGCGGTCCACCGACGCCACCCGACCCGGCGACAACACCCCCCGGATCATCCAAACGACAGGGGCAGGAAGTCATACCGGGCCGGGCGACCGAGGGTCCCCGGCTGGGGACGATCAAGAAGGTAACGGG
>NZ_JBFABB010000279.1:0-1395 GCF_040640035.1 Micromonospora sp. NPDC023633
CACTCAAGGCCCTACCAGCCAGACCCCACACCCGGTGAAAGCAGTTCTTCGCCGCAGGCGATGTCTCACCCAACCGTGCACGAGGTCGTTAGTCCGAGAGCCTGACGAGTCCGCGTAACCTGCCCGCGCGCGGCGGCTCCAAGGTCGAGCCCGCTCCCGGAAGCCGGAGCCGGCAGGTTTGTCTGAGGTAGCGCCGTCGCGAACCGGCGTTGCGCCTCGTCGGCAGCCTGAGCGAGGGCAGTGTCCAGGGCCGCCTGCATCTCAGGGCGGGGGTTCACGCTCTTCCCGCCGGCCTCCCACTTGGAAACGGTCCGTTCGGCCACGCCCAGGTGCACGGCGAAGTCACGGATGCTCATGCGGAGCGCATAGCGGAGTGCCTTCGTCTCGCGGCCGGTCCATCGCTGCACGGGTGTCATCGTGCTGCCTTCGATCACGTCGAGAACGGTCATCGTGCACTTTACCGGCAGCAGGTGCAGTGCAGTTACCGGCCAAGTGCAGTGCGTGGTCGTTCAGCTCTTTCCGCAGCTCGGAAAGGGTTGATGCATGGCCCGGGGCGGGTGCTGGCTCCGGAACTGCGTCGGTCCCCGAACGACACAGCTCCGCTCCCGCCCGCCCCGGCGCCACTCCACCAGCCGTATCGCGAGGGGCAGAAGAACGTGACCACCCTGATCCACGCCATCCCGGTCCTGACCATCGCCACCACAGAGGAAGCCGAAGCCCGAGTCGAGCAGGGCGGATGGGCGTGACCGCGCAGGAGGCGGTCGGGCAGTGGCTGCGCCTCGTGGTGGCAGACGCGGAGCTGTCGCCGTACCTCATCGGGGTCGACCTGGAGCGGCTCGGCGCGCACCTGGCGGCGGGCCCCGCCGCGGCCGTCGAAGGCCAGCCCGCGACCGACCCGTGGCGCGGGTTCGGCCTGTCGGAGGAGCAGCACCGGCGCATCGTCGACTACCTGGCGGGGGTGCTCTGGGCGCTCGATGTGCCGGACGACCGGATCGCCCGCGCCCGGCGGGCCTTCGCCGGCGAGGTGGGCGCGTGACCATCGCCGCCGCCTGGGAGGCCGCCATCGACAAGGCCGTCGAGAAGGGCGCGGACGACTTCTGGTGCACGCTGGAGGACCGTAGCCCCGGCATGCTTCCCGAACGGGACGCGCCGCTGCTCTTCGCCGCGCTCGGCCGCCTCACGGCCGGCGGCGACGACCCGGCCGGGCGGGCGGCGCTGCTGGCGGTGCTCGGCCGCGCGTACCGCTGGCATAGCCTGCTGCCGCACGCCGCCACGATCGGCGACGCGCTGCTCGCCGCCGTCGCCCGGCACGCCCGTCCGCTGTGGACGCCGCGCCTCGCCGACGCCTGGGAGCACGCCGGCCGAGCACCGCCAGCAGCGCCGCCCGCCCGGCCG
>NZ_JBFABB010000280.1:0-1367 GCF_040640035.1 Micromonospora sp. NPDC023633
CGCAGTGCGATGACCGGCAACGCCGACAGTGAGCGGCTGGCGCGGGCCGGGATCCTGCCGATGACCACCGCGCAGGGGCTGGCGATGTTCGACGCCGCGTGCGCCGGGACCCCACCCGACCCCATCGCCGCGCGGCTCCGGAAGAGCCGTGGGGCGCGGCCCGCGCGTACCGCCGACCTCCGGACCCGGGTGGGCGCCATGCCGGCCGCCCAGCGACGGCCGGAGCTCGTCGACGTGGTCCGGGCCAACGCGGCCGTCGTGCTGGGCCTCGCCGACGCCACCCGGGTCCGCGCCGACGACGCCTTCCACGAGGTCGGGTTCGACTCGCTCACGGCGCTGGAACTGCGAAACCGCCTCGGCGCGGCCACCGGGCTGAAGCTTTCCAGCACGATGATCTTCGACCATCCCACGCCGGAGGCACTGGCGGCCTACCTGCTCGACCGGCTCACCGGTGAGACGGCCGCTCCGGTACCGGCGGCGCCCGCCGGGAACGAGCCGGAGACCGGCGACCCGATCGCGATCGTGTCGATGGCGTGCCGGTTGCCCGGCGGGGTGGATTCGCCCGAGGCGCTGTGGGAGCTGTTGCTCGCGAACGGCGATGCGGTAGGCGACTTTCCGGTCGAGCGGGGCTGGGATGTCGACGGGAGTGGGTCGGTGCAGCGCGGTGGCGGTTTCCTGCGCGGTGCGGCCGGGTTCGATGCGGGGCTGTTCGGTGTGTCGCCGCGGGAGGCGCTGGCGATGGATCCGCAGCAGCGCTTGTTGCTGGAGTGTGTGTGGGAGGTCTTCGAGCGTGGCGGCTTCGACCCGTTCTCGCTGCGGGGCAGCGCGACCGGTGTGTTCATCGGTGCGACCGCGCAGGAGTACGGCCCTCGGCTCGCGCAGGCGTCCGGCAAGGTCGGCGGCTACCTGCTGACCGGCAACACGGGCAGTGTGGTCTCGGGCCGGGTGTCGTACGTCTTCGGGCTGGAGGGCCCGGCGATGACGGTGGACACGGCCTGTTCGTCGTCGTTGGTGGCGCTGCACTCGGCGATCCAGTCGCTGCGGCTGGGTGAGTGTTCGCTGGCGGTGGCCGGTGGTGTCACGGTGTTGTCGTCGCTCGGAATCTTCGAGGAGTTCTCCAAGCAGGGGGCCTTGTCGGCGGACGGGCGGTGCCGGGCGTTCTCCTCGGCGGCTGACGGCTTCGGGCTGGGTGAAGGCGTCGGTGTGCTGCTGGTGGAGCGGTTGTCGGACGCGCGTCGTCATGGGCATCAGGTGTTGGCGGTGGTGCGGGGCTCGGCGGTGAATCAGGACGGCGCGAGTAATGGTCTGACGGCGCCGAATGGTCCGTCGCAGCAGCGGGTGATCCGGGCGGCGCTGGCGTCGGCGGG
>NZ_JBFABB010000281.1:0-1346 GCF_040640035.1 Micromonospora sp. NPDC023633
CTCGCCGTGCCACCACGTCACCACCGGCACGTCCGGCACCAGCAGCGGCATCACCACCGACTCGGCGTGCAGGGCGAGCCGCCCGTACATCCGGGGGGGCGGCGGCGTGGCGTGGGCGCCGGACCGGTGCGGCCCGACCCGCCGGCGCGGTCACCGGGGCAGCGCGGTGAGCCGGCCGGCCGCCCGGTCGTCCACCGCCTCGTACGCCTCGGCGGCGGCCCGGACCGCCCCGGCCGTGGTGGCCACCCGGGCGCCGAGCCCGCCGAACCAGGCGTGCGCGGCCGCCTCCAGACCGGCCAACGCCGCCCCGGCCGACCACTCGGGAGCCGGGACCACCAGCCCGGACGCCCCGGCCAGCCCGTGCCCCAGGCGGTACGCGTCGTCGTCGAGCCCGCTCGCGGCCCGGCGCAGCGCGTCGGGTCGTACGGTCAACGGCTCCTCGGTCATCCTCGGCCCCCCGCCTCGCGAAAACGTCGACGGCCGCGACGCTAGGCGTCGTCCACACCCCCGCGCCCGGCCTGTGGACGACGGCCCTCCCGGCGGACGGCCGGTCGTCCACAGGCGTTGCCCCGCAAGGAAGCGGCGGCTAATGTGCGGCCGCCCGCGCCGGTAGGGTGAGCGGGTGATCGTCGCTGTCGGCATCGACGTCGTCCTCGTCGAGCGGTTCGCCAAGGCCCTGGCCCGGACACCGCTGCTCGCCGACCGGCTCTTCACCGAGGCCGAGCGCTGCACCCGCTCCGGCAACCCGCGCTCGCCCGAGTCCCTGGCCGCCCGCTTCGCGGCCAAGGAGGCGGTCGCCAAGGCGCTCGGCGCCCCGGCCGGCCTGAGCTGGCACGACTGCGAGATCGTGCCGGACCCGGACGGCCGCCCCTGGCTGACCGTCTCCGGCACGGTCGCGGCGGCGGCCACCGAGCGCGGGGTCAACCGCTGGCATCTCTCGTTGTCCCACGACGGCGGGATCGCCTCGGCCATGGTGGTCGCGGAACAGTGATCGGGGGCGCGCCGGTTCCCGGCGCGCCGGGAACCGGACGGGACGGGGTGGCATGAGACCGGTGTGGCGGGTCGCGGACGTACGGGCGGCGGAGGCGGGCCTGATGGCCACGCTCCCGCCCGGGACGCTGATGAGGCGGGCGGCCGCCGGGCTGGCCCGCCGCTGCGCGCTGCTGCTCGCCGACCGGGGTGGCGTCTACGCCGCGCGGGTGCTGCTGCTGGTCGGCTCCGGCGACAACGGCGGCGACACGCTTCTCGCCGGCGCGCACCTGGCCCGGCGGGGCGCGGCCGTGTCGGCGCTGCTGCTGAGCCCCGGCCGGGCACACGCGGAGGGGCTGGCCGCGCTGCGGGCCGCG
>NZ_JBFABB010000282.1:0-1314 GCF_040640035.1 Micromonospora sp. NPDC023633
GCGGGCACCGACGCCGGGCTGGGCGCGGACTACGGTGACCGCGTCGAGGCGGTGGCCTGTGACGCCTCCGACCGGGCCGCCCTGGCCGCTGTTCTTCACGACCGGGCCGTCGACGCGGTGGTGCACGCGGCCGGCGTACTCGACGATGGGGTCTTTGCATCCCTCACACCGCAGCGGATCGACGATGTCCTGCGGCCCAAGGTCGATGCCGCGCTGCACCTGCACGAGCTGACACGGGACATGGACCTGGCGGCGTTCGTTATGTTCTCGTCGGTCGCCGGCGCCCTGGGCAGCGCCGGGCAGGCCAACTACGCCGCCGGCAACGTCTTCCTGGATGCGCTGGCTGTGCACCGGCGCCGTCTCGGGCTGCCGGGCGTCTCGATCGCGTGGGGGCTGTGGGAGCAGCGCAGTGCGATGACCGGCAACGCCGACAGTGAGCGGCTGGCGCGGGCCGGGATCCTGCCGATGACCACCGCGCAGGGGCTGGCGATGTTCGACGCTGCGTCCAGCGGCATCCATCCCATCCCGATCGCGGCCCGGATCCACCACCGGCCGGAACGCAAGACCACCGGATCGGGCGGCGACACCGGGATCTCCCGGCTGGTCACCCTGCCGGAGGCCCAGCGCCACGAGGCGATGCTCGCCCTTGTCCGTACCCACGCGGCCGTGGTTCTCGGCCATTCCTCCGAGGGGCAGGTCGCGGCCGATCTCACCTTCCTAAAGGGCGGTTTCGACTCGCTGACGGGCGTCGAGCTGCGGAACCGGCTCGGCGTGGCGACCGGCCTGCGGCTGCCGGCCAGCCTCATCTACGACTATCCGACGCCCGCGGCGCTGGCGGCGTACCTGAGCCGGGCACTGGCCCCGCCGCCGAGGGACCCGGCGGAGGAACTCCTCGCCCACCTCGCCCGGATCGCCGACGGCATGGACGCGGTCACCGACCACGGATCCCGGGCCGCGGTGACCGAGCGGCTGCGGGCCATGCTGGCCACGCTCACCGCCGCCGACGGCGCGGCCGACCTCGACGATGCCGATCTCGAGTCCGCCACGGACGAGGAACTGTTCCAGCTCGTCGACAGCCGCGACTGACCGCATCGACCATGGGGGACTGAGAACGATGTCGAACGAAGAAATGCTTCGCGACTATCTCAGGCGTGCCATCGCGGACGCACGGCAGGCGAACCGCCGCCTCCGTGAGGTCGAGGACCGCCAGGCCGAGCCCATCGCGATCGTGTCGATGGCGTGCCGGTTCCCCGGCGGGGTGGACTCGCCGGCGGCGCTGTGGGAGTTGCTGGTCTCCGGCGGCGAGGGGATCGG
>NZ_JBFABB010000283.1:0-1299 GCF_040640035.1 Micromonospora sp. NPDC023633
GGCGGTTTCTAGGGGTCGTCGCAACACGTGGTTTGTTGATCAGGCCGCGAGTAGTTTATGCAGGCGCTCGGCTGGGGTTTCCCAGCCGAGCGTTTTGCGTGGGCGGCGGTTGAGTTGGTCGGCGACGGCGGCCAGATGCTCGGGGTCGTAGGCGGACAGGTTGGTTCCTTTGGGGAAGTACTGTCGCAGCAGCCCGTTGGTGTTTTCGTTGGAGCCGCGCTGCCAGGGGCTGGCCGGATCGCAGAAGTAGACCGGGATGTCGGTGGCGAGGGTGAACTCGCCGTGCCGGGCCATCTCGCTGCCCTGGTCCCAGGTCAGGGACCGCATCAGCTGGGCGGGCAGGGTCTGGACAGTGGATGTCAAGGCGTCGAGTACGGCTTCGGCGCCGTGGTCGCCTGGCAGGTGTAGCAGCATCACGTAGCGGGTCGCGCGTTCGACCAGGGTGCCGATCGCCGACTTTCCGTCCTTGCCGATGATCAGGTCGCCCTCCCAGTGGCCGGGGACGGCCCGGTCCGCGGCCTCAGCCGGGCGTTCACTGATCATGACCATCGGGGTGGTGAAGCGGGGCTGGCGACGATTGGCCTGCCGCTGGGGCCTGCGGCGGGCGCGACCGGAGCGCAGGGCGCCGGCGAGTTCGCGCCGCAACTGGCCTCGACCCTGGACGTAGAGCGCCTGGTAGACGGTCTCGTGGACCACATGCATCTCCGGCCGGTCGGGAAACTTCTGCCGTAGAGCGTGGCAGATCTGCTCCGGACTCCACTTCTCGTCCAGCATCGCCTGGATGGCGTCGCGCAACTCCGGGCTCTGCAGGATCTTGCGGGGCTTGGGGCGGGGCCGGCGGGCATCGGCGCGGGCCTGGGCCGCGTGAGGGCGGTAGGCACCGCTTTCGGGGTGCCGGTTGCGCCTAATCTCGCGGCTGATCGTGGACGGACTGCGGCCCAGCTCCGCGGCGATCGCTCGCACGGCCGCCTTCTCCCGCAGCCGGTCAGCGATGTGAATCCGCTCGTCCTCACGCAGGTACCGGGACGGACCGGAAGGCGGCACCACCATACGCATCGGTGGTACCGCCCTCTGGTTCCTCTCCCCGGAACGACCGTTACGCCACTTACGGCCCGTCCGGCAGTCAACGCCAACGATCCGGCACACCTCAGTGTTGCTGTAGCCCTGCTGCACGAGCCGGGAGTATGCCTCCCGCTCCCGTGACAACTTTCTAGCTCCCTGCGGCGTCCGGTCCTCTCGGATCTCGAAGTCCATCGCACCCCTTGAGCTGGGGTGTTGCAACGACTCCTAGAACCCAAG
>NZ_JBFABB010000284.1:0-1263 GCF_040640035.1 Micromonospora sp. NPDC023633
CGCGCCGGTGGCCGCCGCGCCGGTGGCCGTCGCGGCGGCGGGCTGCGCCACCCCGGCCAGCGCGCCCAGGGCCCGCAGGTCGACCTTGCCGTTGCGGTCGAGGGGGAACTCGGCCACGGTCACCCACTGCTGCGGCCGGGCGTAGGGGGCCAGCTCGGCCTCCACGGCACGGCGCACGCCGGCCACGTCCAGGCCGTCGGGGGCGGGCTTGAGCGCGGCGCACAGGCGTACGCCCGTCACCGGGTCGCCGGTGGTGAACACCACCGCGTCGCGGACCCCGGGCCGCGCCCGCAGCCTGCGCTCGACGTCGACCAGCTCCACCCGGTGTCCGGCGATCTTCACCTGGCGGTCGTTGCGGCCCAGGAAGCGCAGCTGCCCGTCCGCACCCCAGCGCACGAGGTCCCCGGTGCGGTACAGGCGCACCTCCGGATCCCCGAGCCGGACGAAGGACGCGTCGGTGCGCGCGGAATCGTCGAGGTAGCCGTCGGCGAGCCCGGTGCCCGCCGTGCCCAGCTCGCCGATCGCACCCGGCGGGACGAGGCGTCCCGCCGGGTCGACGACGTACAGGTCGGTGCCGTGCACCGGCGCGCCGATCGGCAGCGGGTCCGGCGTCGCGTCGGCGTGGTCGACGGACCAGGTGGTGGTGAACGTGGTGTTCTCGGTGGGGCCGTAGCCGTTGGTGACCCGCAGCCCCGGGCAGGCCCGCAGCGCCCGGCGCACGTGCGCGGGGGAGACCACGCCGCCGCCGGTGAAGAGCTGCCGCAGCCCGGCGAAGGCGTCCGGGCGGTGGTCGGCGACCAGGTGGAACACGCCCGAGGTGAGCCACGCGTGGGTGATCCCGGCGGTGCGCAGGAACTCGGTCAGGCCGCTGGGCGTCGGTTCCCCGGGCGGGAACACCACCACCGTGTCGCCGTTGGCCAGCGGTACCAGCAGCTCCAGCGTGGACGCGTCGAACGCCAGCGGGGACAGCCGCATCATCCGCATGCCCGCCCGGTCGGCGAACAGCGCCGGGTCGTCGGCCAGCCGCAGCACCGCCCGGTGCGGCACGACCACGCCCTTGGGCACCCCGGTCGAGCCCGAGGTGAAGGAGACGTACGCGGTCCGGGCCGGGTCGGCCGGGGCCGCCTCGACCGGGTCGTCGCCCGATTCGACGACGCCGGGGCCGCCGGCCGCCCCGGCCCGCGCCGACGTGTCCGTCTGGCCCTGATCCGGCTCTACCGGGGGCCGTCACTGATCGACCGGGTGGTCGCGGCCGACATGCTG
>NZ_JBFABB010000285.1:0-1220 GCF_040640035.1 Micromonospora sp. NPDC023633
GCCGCCAACACCTCGGCCAGGGCATCGCGGTCAGCGACGTCACACGCCGCCACCTGCACCCGCGCGCCCAGCTCAGTCAGATCAGCGACCAGCTCGGTCGCTCCCGCCGCGGCCGGGCCCCGCCGGGACAACAACAACAGATGCCTGACCCCGTGCGTGGCGACCAGATGCCGGGCCAACAACCCACCCAACACCCCGGTCCCGCCAGTGATCACCACCGTGCCACGCGAATCCAACCCGGCCGGCAACCGGTCAGGGCCGGGCAGGGGCAGCCGGCCAGTACCACCGGCCCGGGTCAACCGCCGGGTATACAGCTCACCGGCGCGTACCGCGATTTCTGGTTCGCCGCTGTCGAGCACCGCGGTCAGGATCCTGCCCAGTTCGCCATCGTGGTCGGTGTCATCGTCGAGGTCGAGCAGGATGAATCGGTTGGGGTGTTCGGACTGCGCGGAGCGGACCAGGCCCCATACCGCGGCCGCGGCCAGGTCGCTGCCGTCGGTGGCGCCGCGGGTGGTCACCACCAACCGGGAACCGTCCGTGGCCGCATCGGCCAGCCATTCCTGGATCCAACCCAACACCAGCGTGCTGGCCGTGTGTGTGGCCTCGACAACGTCGACGGCGTCGCCTGCAGCTGGTAGCTCGGCCACCACGACCGTGGGCAGCTCACCATCGATCTGCCCGTGCCATGCCCAGACGGGTTCGGTAGCCACCGGCGTGGTGTCGGGCTGCGCGCCTGGTAGCGGCATCCACTGCACCTCGAACAGTGACTGCGCCGCGTCCGGCATTCCGGCGCCCAGTTGGTCGGCGGTTACCGGCCGCAACACCAACGAGTCCGCGGTCAGCACCGGATGGCCGGCGGTGTCGAACACGGCCACCGCGATACCGCCGTCGTCGGCCGGTGTCAGCCGGACCCGTAGCGTGGTCGCTCCGGTCGCGTGCAGCCGTACCCCGCTCCACGCGAACGGCAACACCGCGTCGTCGTCGTCGAGCAGCCCGGCCAACCCGATCGGGTGCAGCGCCGCGTCCAGCGCCGCCGGATGCAACCCGAACCCGTCCGCTCCGACCTGCTCGGGCAGTGTCACCTCGGCGTACACATCCTGGTCGGCACGCCACACCGCCCGCAGACCCTGAAACACCGGCCCGTACACGTACCCGCCGTCGGCCAACCGTTCGTACAAGCCATCAACAGCCACCGGCCGGGCACCGGCCGGCGGCCACTG
>NZ_JBFABB010000286.1:0-1192 GCF_040640035.1 Micromonospora sp. NPDC023633
GCCTTCCAGGGCCTGCAACGCCTGTGGCAGGACGACGGCGACCACTACGCCGAGATCGGCGGCCTCAACTCCGACGGCTACCTGCTGCACCCGGCGCTGCTCGACGCGGCGCTGCAGCCCGTCGTGGCCGGCCGTGACGACGTGCTGCTGCCGTACTCCTTCCATCAGGTCGAACTGCACGGCACCGACGACGCCACGCAGACCCACGTCAGCGGGACCAGCGTCACGATCGCGGACGGCACCGGCGCACCCGTGCTGACCGTGCGGCAGGTGACCATGCGGGCGCGCGTCACGCAGGCCGAGGAACTGCTGTGGGTACGCGACTGGCAGCCGATCGACCTCACGGCCGACGCTGACCTGACCGAGGCCGCCGTGCTGGACTGTTCCCCGCCGGCCGGGGAGACGGTTCCCGCGCGGGTGCGGGCCCAGATCATCGGCGCGCTGGAGGACCTCCAGGCCTGGCTCGGCCGCCGGGGCCCGGACGAACGCCTCGCGGTGGTGACCCGGCGCGCGGTGGCGGTCGACGGCGACGACGTCGACCTGGTGCAGGCCCCGATCTGGGGCCTGGTGCGCACGGCGCAACTCGAACACCCCGGCTGCATCACGCTCCTCGATCTCGGCGAGGACGACGCACCGCCGCCCGCGGCGCTGCGGACGACGCTGCCCGAGATCGCCGTCCGCCGCGGGGAGACCTTCGCGCCCGAGCTGGTGCACCCGAAGCCCGGCCTTCCGCTCTGCCCCGGCGCGTGGCGGCTCGACGCCACCGGCGGCGGGCTGGACGGCCTGACCGTGGTGGCCGGCGACGCCGACGTGGTGCCGCTGGCCGCCGGCCAGGTGCGCGTGGAGGTGCACGCCGTCGGTCTCAACTTTCACGACGTGGCCGTGGTCCTGAACCTGATCGACGACGTCGACCTCGGGCAGGAGGGCGCCGGCGTGGTGGTGGAGTCGGCGTCGGACGCCTTCCGGCCCGGCGATCGCGTGCTCGGCCTGTTCGGCGGGGTCTTCGGCTCGATGGTGGTCGTTCCGGATCAGACGCTGGCGCCGATTCCGGCGGGGTGGTCGTTCGCGCAGGCGGCGTCGGTGCCGGTGGCGTTCGTGACGGCGTTCTACGCGCTGGTGGATGTGGCCGGTCTGCGGCGTGGTGAGTCGGTGCTGGTGCATGCCGCGGCCGGTGGTGTGGGGTCGGCGGCGG
>NZ_JBFABB010000287.1:0-1185 GCF_040640035.1 Micromonospora sp. NPDC023633
CGGCCTGTTCGTCGTCGTTGGTGGCGCTGCACTCGGCGATCCAGTCGCTGCGGCTGGGTGAGTGTTCGCTGGCGGTGGCCGGTGGTGTCACGGTGATGTCGTCGCTCGGGATCTTTGAGGAGTTCTCCAAGCAGGGGGCCTTGTCGGCGGACGGGCGGTGCCGGGCGTTCTCCTCGGCGGCCGACGGTTTCGGGCTGGGTGAGGGCGTCGGGGTGCTGCTGGTGGAGCGGTTGTCGGACGCGCGTCGTCATGGGCATCAGGTGTTGGCGGTGGTACGCGGGTCAGCGGTGAATCAGGATGGCGCGAGTAATGGTCTGACGGCGCCGAATGGTCCGTCGCAGCAGCGGGTGATCCGGGCGGCGCTCGCCTCGGCGGGTGTGCCGGCGTCGAGCGTGGATGTGGTTGATGCGCACGGGACCGGGACTCGGCTGGGTGATCCGATCGAGGCGCAGGCGTTGCTCGCCGTGTATGGGCAGGACCGCGACCGGGCGTTGCTGTTGGGGTCGGTGAAGTCGAACATCGGGCACACGCAGGCCGCCGCGGGTGTGGCTGGGGTGATGAAGATGGTCCTGGCCATGCGGCACGGGGTGGTGCCGGCGACGTTGCATGTGGATGAGCCGACACCGCACGTCGACTGGTCGGCCGGGAACGTCGAGGTCGCATCCGAGCAGCGGCCGTGGCCGGCGGTGGAGGGCCGTCCGCGCCGCGCGGGGGTGTCGTCGTTCGGGGTCAGCGGGACCAACGCCCACGTCGTGCTGGAACAGGTCGCGGCGGAAACCCCGCCGGAGCCTCGTCCGGCGCCGGTGTTGCCGTTCGTGGTGTCGGCCGCCGCGCCGACCGCGCTGACCGACCTGGCCCGCCGGCTGCGGGACTGGGTCCCGGGCCGCGACCGGGCCGCGGTCGCCTCCGGGCTGGCGCTGTCCCGGGCCGCCCTGCGGTATCGGGCGGTGGTCGTGGCCGGTGATGAGGCGGAGCTGATCGCCGGCCTGACCGGCCTCTCCACGGTGGTCGCCGCGCCGGGTCGGCGGGTGGTGATGGTCTTTCCGGGTCAGGGTAGTCAGTGGCTGGGTATGGCGCGGTCGTTGACGGCGGCGTCGCCGGTCTTCGCCGATTCGATGTGTGAGTGCGCCAGGGTGATCGATCCGTTGGTGGGGGATTGGTCGTTGCTGGACGACGGGACCTGGG
>NZ_JBFABB010000288.1:0-1167 GCF_040640035.1 Micromonospora sp. NPDC023633
GGCTGGCCGCGCTGCGGGCCGCGGGCGGGCGGGTCGTCGACCGGCCGCCGGGGACCGTCGACCTGGTGCTGGACGGCATCGTCGGGATCGGCGGGCGCGGCGGGCTGCGGGAGACCGCCGACCAGCTCGCCGCCAGCCTCGTGCGGCACCGCGGGCGCGACGGCGCCCCGGCCGCCGTGGTCGCCGTGGACGTGCCCAGCGGGGTCGCGGTCGACACCGGGGGAGTGCCGCTGACCGCCTCGGGTCGCCCCAGCGCGGTACGGGCCGACGTGACCGTGACGTTCGGCGGGCTGAAGCCCGCCCTGGTGGTGGGCCCGGCCGCCGCGCTCGCCGGTGCGGTGGAGCTGGTCGACATCGGGCTGGGGCCCTGGCTGCGGGGCAGCCCGGCGCTGGGCGTGACCGAGTGGTCGGACGTCGTCGACTGGTGGCCGCGGCTCGGCCCGGCCTCGGAGAAGTACACCCGGGGCGTGGTGGGCGTCGCCACCGGCTCGGCGACCTACCCCGGCGCGGCCGTGCTCTCCGTCGCCGGGGCGCTGGCCGGCCCGACCGGCCTGGTCCGCTACGCCGGCTCGGCCCGGGCCGACGTGCTGCGCCGGCACCCGTCGGTGATCGCGACCGGTCGGGTCGCCGACGCCGGGCGGGTGCAGGCGTGGGTCTGCGGCTCCGGCCTGGGCACCGGCGAGGAGGCGGCCCGGGAGCTGCGGGCGGTGCTCGCCGCCCCGGTGCCGGTGGTGCTCGACGCCGACGCGCTGACCCTGCTGGTCGACGGCTCGCTCGCCGACCGGCTGCGCAAGCGGGACGCCCCGATCGTGGTCACCCCGCACGACCGGGAGTTCGCCCGGCTCTGCGGGGAGGAACCGGGCGCCGACCGGGTGGGCGCCACGCTGCGGCTGGCCGCCTGGATGAACGCGGTGGTGCTGCTCAAGGGCGACCGCACGGTGATCGGCACGCCGGACGGCCGGGCGTACGTCAACCCGACCGGCACCCCCGCGCTGGCCACCGGGGGCACCGGCGACGTGCTGGCCGGGCTGCTCGGCGCGCTGCTCGCGGCCGGGCTGGCCCCGGAGCGGGACTCCGAGGGTAGTACGGAAAGGTCAGGAAGCAATTGACTGATCGACCAGACCGTCCCGTGGCCGGGACTCCGCGCCGGGCGGCATGGCGTGGATC
>NZ_JBFABB010000289.1:0-1077 GCF_040640035.1 Micromonospora sp. NPDC023633
TTCGACGCTCCCGCTGACCCGGTCCAGGCTCAAGCGTGGGGTTTGGGTCTGGTCGCGGCGCTGGAGTACCCCCGCCGCTGGGGTGGTCTGGTTGATCTGCCCACGGTCTGGCCTGACACGTCGCGGGACGCGGCTGCGACAGCGCGTCGTTGTGCCGCGGTACTGGCCGGGTGGGGCGGCCAGGACCAGGTCGCGGTGCGCGCGAGTGGCGTGTATGGGCGCAGGTTGGTGCATGCCAGGCCGGATGAGTCGCCGCGGGTGTGGAAGCCACGGGGCACGGTGCTGGTCACCGGTGGTACCGGTGGTCTGGGCGGTCACGTGGCTCGCTGGGTGGCCAGGCATGGTGCAGAGCATGTGGTGTTGATCTCCCGCCGGGGCATGGACGGGCCGGGCGTGGTCGAGCTGATCGGTGAGCTGACCGCTGCAGACCGGGTACGGGTGAGCGTGCTGGGTTGCGACGTGGCAGATCGTGACGGGTTGGCCGCGGCCCTGGCCGAGGTGGGGCCGATCGATGCGGTGGTACACGCGGCCGGGGTCGGTCAGCTCGCGGCCATTGATGACGTCGATCCGCAGTTGGCAGACCGAGTCTTGGCGGCGAAGGTCGCAGGTACCCGTAACCTGCACGAGTTGTTGGTCGAGGGATCCGAGCACCCGCTGGATGCGATGGTGCTGTTCTCCTCGAACGCCGGTGTATGGGGTAGTGGCGGGCAGGGGGTATACGCCGCCGCTAACGCGTTCCTGGACGCCTACGCCACCCAGCAGCGTGCCCTGGGACGGGCAGTGACCAGCGTGGCGTGGGGCTTGTGGGCCGGCGAGGGAATGGCCGAGCAGGCCGACGCCGAGCAGTTGCAGCGGCGTGGGGTACGGAGCATGGATCCGCAGCGGGCGGTGCAGGCATTGGCTGAGGCGGTCGGTCAGGGCGAGGACTTCCTCGCGGTCGCTGACGTGGACTGGGCCCAGTTCACCCGGACGTTCACCTCGGCACGCCCGAGTGCGCTGCTGGCCAGGCTGCCCGAGGTACAGGCCGCCGTCGCCGACGCCGAGCCCGGCCCACTCGATGATTCAGGGCTGGCCACT
>NZ_JBFABB010000290.1:0-1048 GCF_040640035.1 Micromonospora sp. NPDC023633
TGTTGTCGTTCGCGCAGCAGCGCCTGTGGTTCCTCAACGCCCTGGACCCGAGGTCCACCGCCTACAACACCCAGACCGCCTGGCACATCGACGGCGAACTCAACCTCGACCACCTCGACACCGCCATCACCGAGATCGTCCGCCGACACGAAGTCCTGCGCACCACCTTCACCGAACACGACGGCATCCCCGTCCAGATCATCCACCCCGACCCGAACCACCACAGCACCCGCCACGACCTCACCCACATCGACCCCCACCACCACGACCACCACATCCACGAAATCCTGCGCGCCGAACTCGACCAACCATTCGACCTCACCACCGGCCCACTACTGCGCTGCCGAATCCTCCAACTCTCCGACACCGCACACGTGCTCTGCCTCACCTGGCACCACATCGTCCTCGACGGCTGGTCCGTCGGCCTGTTCCAGACCGAACTCGACCACCTCTACACCGACCTCACCCATGGCCGCGCCCCCTCACTACCACCCCTGACCACCCAGTACGCCGACATCGCCCAACGACAACGCCACCACTGGGAAAGCACCGACGCACAACACCACCTCGACGAACTCGCCACCCGACTACGCGACGCCCCACCCGTCTGCCACCCACCCACCGACCGACCCCGCCCCGACACCCCACCCGGCCCCACCGCCGTCCACCACAGCCAACTACCCCCCGACACCATCACCACCCTCGCCACCCTCGCCACCCACACCGGCTCCACCCCCTTCGGCATCCTCCTCGCCGCATTCCAATTCCTCATCCACCGCTACACCGCACAAACCCCCGTCGTCATCGGCACCCCCCTCACCGGACGCACCGACCCCGACGCCGAAAAACTCATCGGCTTCTTCGTCAACACCCTCCCCCTCGCCGTCGACATCAACCCCCACCACACCTTCCGCCAATTCCTGCACCACTCCCGCACCGTCCTCATGCACGCCGTCACCCACCAGGACATCCCCTTCGACAAACTCGTCGAACGCACCCAACCCACCCGCGACCGCCACACCCCACCCCACATCCAAACCGTCTTCAC